>NZ_PQHY01000057.1:0-46993 GCF_003385175.1 Amycolatopsis ruanii | reverse complement strand
CGTCCGCAGCGTCATATTTGTATAAAAGCCAGATCCCCCTCCCGCCCGAGCCGGACGACGAGGAAGCCATGATGGCCGAGGCGGGCGGCCCCGTGCCGGACAGCGCGCCCGCCCCGCAGAACGACCCGGAGGAGCTGGCGCGCCGCCTGCTGGCCGAGCACCTGGGCGCCCAGCCGATCGACTGACCGCCCGGCGCGGGGAGCTGGCTGCCTGCTGGCGGGTGTTGGAGCCCGAGCCGATGGGCTGATGCGCGCGGTGAGCTGGGGAGCTGGTGGGCCCGCCTGCTAAGCGGGACGTTGGAGTCCGAGCTGATGTGCGCGGGGAACTGGCGCGCCGCCTGCTGGCCGAGCACCTGGGCGCCCAGCCGATCGACTGACCGCCCGGCAACGCACCTCCGCCCAGTACGAAGATCCCCGCCACCGCGCCGAACGCGGCGCAGTGGAGTGGAACTGGACAGCGCGAGCGCAGAACTCGCGCGCCGGAACGTGGAACTCGCGCACCGGAGCGTGGGACTCGCGCACCGGAGCGTGGGACTCGCGCGCGGGAAGGTGGGACTCGCGCGCCCCGCGAGTTCCACGCTCGGGCGGGCGAGTCCCACCCTCGGGGGCGTGAGTTCTGCGCTTGGGGGCGTGAGTTCTGCGTTTGGGGGTGCGGTCAGAAACCTCCGTGCTGCCTCAGGAACGACACCACCCCGGCGGCGATTCCCGCCGCGTACCGCTGTCGGCCGTCCACACTGGACAACACAGCGGCCTCCGCCGGGTTTCGCATGTTTCCGCACTCCACCAGGACCGCCGGCCGCTCCGAGAGGTTCAACCCGGCGAGGTCGTCGCGAGGTGCCAAGCCCTCCGCGCCCAGGTAGTTCGACACCGGGAAACCGCCCGACGACAGTCCCGCGCGCACGGCCTCCGCCAGCGCCACCGACGGCCCGCCCTGCGCCTCGTTCAGCGGTGGGCTCGAGTACGCGACGTGGAACCCCCGGGCCCCGGCCACCGTCGAGCCGTCCGCGTGGATCGACACCACCGCGGCCGCGCCGGCGCGGTTGCCGACCGCCGCTCGTTCGTCCACGCACGGGCCGACCCCGGAATCGTCCGGGCGCGTGTAGATCACCCGCACCCCCCGCGCCGTCAACAACGCACCCACCCGCTGCGCGACATCCCAGTTGAACGCGTGCTCCGCATACCCCCGGTCGGTCGCGGTGCCCGTCGTGTTGCACGGTTTCGTCCTGCCGCGTCCGGCCGGCACCGGCGCGTTGATCACGTCCGGCCGCCGCGCGTTGCCGCCGTTGTGCCCGGGGTCCAGCACCACCGTCACCGGCTCACGCGCGGCCGACGACGACACCGGCGAAGCACCGGACGACACCCGGGCCACCCCGGACGGCACCGGCCCGGGCGACGAGCACCCCGCGACCAGCAGCACCCCGCTCAGCACCAACCCCACCAGACTGCGCACGGCGAACACGGTCCCACAGCCGGCCGAGCTACGCTGGGACCCACAGGACAGGACGACGAAACGGGGATCATGGTGCAACCCGGCGGTGGAATGCCCGACATGCAGGCCATCCTGCAGCAGGCGCAGCAGATGCAGCAGCAGCTCGTCGCCGCGCAGGAGGAGCTCGCCCGCACCGAGGTGACCGGCACGTCCGGCGGCGGCCTGGTCAAGGCGACCGTCACCGGCGGCATGGAGCTGAAGTCCCTGCAGATCGACCCCAAGGCGGTCGACCCGGAGGACACCGAGACGCTCGCCGACCTGGTGGTCGCCGCGGTGCGCGACGCGATGAGCAGCGCGCAGAAGCTCACCGAGGAGAAGCTCGGCCCGGTCGCCGGCGCCCTCGGCGGCGGTGGCGGCATGCCCGACCTCGGCGGACTCGGTCTGCCCGGCCTGAAGTAGCGGGCCCCGTTGTACGAAGGGGTAGTCCAGGACCTGATCGACGAGCTGGGACACCTGCCCGGCATCGGTCCGAAGAGCGCGCAGCGGATCGCGTTCCACCTGCTCGCCGCCGACCCGGCGGACATCGCGGGGCTGCAGGACGTGCTCGGCAAGGTCCGCGAGGGCGTGCAGTTCTGCGAGATCTGCGGCAACGTCTCCGAACAGCAGCAGTGCCGCATCTGCCGGGACGCCCGGCGCGACACGTCGCTGATCTGCGTGGTCGAGGAACCCAAGGACGTGCTCGCGGTCGAGCGCACCCGCGAGTTCAAGGGCCGCTACCACGTGCTGGGCGGCGCGCTCGACCCGCTGTCCGGCATCGGCCCGGACCAGCTGCGCATCCGCGAGCTGCTGGCCCGGCTCGGCGCGGAACAGGTCACCGAGGTGATCATCGCGACCGACCCGAACACCGAGGGCGAGGCCACCGCGACCTACCTGGTGCGGATGCTGCGGGACTTCCCCGGCCTGACCGTCACCCGGCTGGCGTCCGGCCTGCCCATGGGCGGCGACCTCGAATTCGCCGACGAGCTGACCCTCGGCCGCGCCCTCTCCGGCCGCCGCGCCCTTTGACGCTGGTCGACGACGTACTGGCCGGCCCGCACCGCTATGGGCGGGTCCGGCTGGTCGCCGTCGACGGCCCCTCCGGCGCCGGCAAGACCACCTTCGCCGGGAAACTCGTCGAAACCTTCCGCGCGCGCGGCGCGAAAACCGCGCTCGTCGCCACCGACCACTACGCCACCTGGGACGACCCGGTCGCCTGGTGGCCGCGGCTCGTCGCCGAGGTCCTCGATCCGCTCGCCGCGGGCCGCCCCGCCACCTACCGACCACTGGACTGGACCACCGGCGAGCCGCGCCCCGGACCGGTCCGCGCGGTTCACCCGGTCGACGTAGTCGTCCTGGAGGGCGTGTCCGCCGGCCGTGCCTCGATCCGGCCCCGCCTGTCCGCCCTGTGCTGGGTCCCCGGACCGGACCCGGAAACTCGGCTCGAACGGGCAGTCTCCCGGGACGGGGAGGGCATCCGCGGCCCGCTGACCGCGTGGCAGAAGTTCGAGTGTGGTTGGTTCGCCGTTGACCTTACTTCCGAACACGTACACCCGAACGGCCTAGTACTTTCGTCCGCTCTCACGCAAAGTGACCACTGAACGTAACCTCGTAAGCCAAATGTGAGCGTCCGTCCGGTCTTACGTAGCGCGATCGTAACCTCACGCGCTTAACGAAATCCCACCATGCGGACTAGGGTCGTCGATCACGTACCCGAACTTTCTCCTAGGAGTGCCACCATGCTCCCCACGCGGGCAGTTGGGTTGCGCCGCATAGCCCTGATCGGGCTTGCCGGCGCCCTCGCGGTCACGACAGCAGCCTGCGCTTCCGAGCGCGGCTCGGGTGACAGCGCCAGCGACACCTTCATCTTCGGCGCGGCCGGTGCCCCGAAGAACTTCGATCCGCTCTTCAACGACGACGGCGAGAGTTTCCGCCCCGCGCGCCAGATGTACGACACCCTGGTCACCTACAAGCCGGGCACCACCGAGCTGCAGGGCGGCCTGGCCACCGCCTGGACGCCCAGCAACAACAACACGACCTGGACGTTCACCCTGCGCCAGGGCGTCAAGTTCCACGACGGCACCCCCTTCAACGCCGCGGCGGTCTGCTTCAACTTCGACCGCTGGTACAACATGAAGGGCGCCGCCGCCCAGAGCCAGATGATCTACTACGGCGACGTCTTCGAGGGCTTCGCCACCAACGAGGGCGACATCAGCGGCGACCCGGTCTACAAGAACTGCGAGGCCAAGGACGAGCACACCGCCGTCCTCAACCTCAACAAGGCCAAGGGCGCCTTCCCGGACGCGTTCGGCCTGACCTCGCTGTCCATGTCCAGCCCGGACGCGCTGAAGAAGTACAACGCCGACACCGTCACGCAGAGCGGGGAGGCGTTCACCTACTCCGAGTACGCCACCGCTCACCCGACCGGCACCGGGCCGTACAAGTTCGAGAGCTTCGACAAGGCCAACAACACGATCACCCTGGTCCGCAACGAGGACTACTGGGGCGAGAAGGCCAAGACAGCCAAGCTGATCTTCAAGATCATCCCGGACGAGAACGCCCGCAAGCAGGAGCTCGCGGCCGGCACCATCGACGGCTACGACTACCCGAGCCCGGCGGACTACAACTCGCTCAAGCAGGCCGGTGACCAGGTCCTGATCCGGCCCGCGTTCAACATCCTGTACCTGGGCATCAACCAGAAGAACAACCCGAAGCTGCAGGACGTGCGGGTCCGCAAGGCGATCGAGTTCGCGATCAACAAGGACCAGCTGGTCCGGAACCGGCTGCCGCAGGGTGCCTACGCGCAGGACCAGTTCCTGCCGAACAACGTGCCCGGCTACACCACCGCGGTGGAGAAGCACAGCTACAACGTCGACACCGCCCGGCAGCTGCTGGCCGAGGCCGGCGCGACCGACCTGACGCTGAACTTCTACGTCCCGACCGAGGTCACCCGGCCCTACATGCCGAACCCGGTGGACATCGCCGCGGCGATCACCGACGACCTGAAGGCGGCCGGCATCAAGGTCAACGTGGTGCAGGAGCCGTGGAACGGCGGGTACAAGGACTCCGTGCAGAAGGCGGGCAAGCACGACCTGCACCTGCTCGGCTGGACCGGTGACTACGCCGACGCGGGCAACTTCGTCGGCACGTTCTTCGGGCGCACCAAGCCGGAGTTCGGGTTCGACAACCCGCAGATCTTCGACGCGCTGTCCCACGCCGACGCCCAGACGACGCCGGAGACCAAGAAGGCGGCCTACGAGAGCGCCGGTGTGCTGATCTCGCAGTACGTCCCGGCGATCCCGATCTCGTCGTCCCCGCCGGCGATCGTGGTCCGGTCCGACGTCCAGGGCCTGATCCCGACCCCGCTGACCGACGAGCGCTTCTACACGGTCACCAAGGGCTGAGTTCCGCTGCCGACGGCGGGGAAGCGCGCCGCGCTTTCCCGCCGTGGCGCGGTGCTGAGGCAATCACATGCTCCGATTCGTGATTCGTCGGTTGCTGCAAGCGATCCCGACGCTCCTCGTGCTCTCCATCCTGGTCTTCGCCTGGCTCCGCCTGCTGCCCGGTGGCCCCGCCACCGCGTTGCTCGGCGACAAGGCGACGCCGGAGAAGATCGCGTCCCTGAACTCCGTGCTGGGCCTGGATCAACCGATCTTCGTCCAGTACTTCAAGTTCCTCGGCCGCGTTCTCACCGGTGACTTCGGCTCGTCCCTGATCAGCGGCGACACCGTGCTCGCCGAGATCGCCCGTGCCTTCCCCGCGACCGTCGAACTGTCGCTGGCCGCGCTGGTCCTCGCGGTCGGGTTCGGTATTCCGATGGGCTACCTCGCCGCGCGTCACCGGGGCCGGTTGCTGGACAACGCCACCGTCCTCACCACGCTGGTCGGTGTCGCGGTGCCGGTGTTCTTCTTCGGTGTGCTGCTCAAGTACGTGTTCGCGCAGAAGCTGGGCATCCTGCCGCCGTCCGGGCGCCAGGACGTCACCATCGACGCCACGCACATCACCGGGTTCTTCACCCTGGACGGGCTGCTCACCGGTGAGCTGGACGCCACCTGGGACGCGATCAAGCACCTGATCCTGCCCGCGATCGCGCTGGCCAGCATCCCGTTCGCGGTGATCGTGCGGATCACCCGCGCCTCGGTGCTGGACGTGCAGCAGGAGGACTTCGTGCGCACCGCGGAGTCCAAGGGCCTGACCACGGCGACGATCCGCCAGCGGCACGTGCTGCGCAACGCGCTCCTGCCGGTGTCGACGACGATCGGTCTGCAGACCGGTCTGCTGCTCGCCGGGGCCGTGCTCACCGAGAAGGTGTTCAACTGGAACGGCGTGGGCGCGCTGCTGGCGCAGGGCATCGAACGCCGCGACTACCCGCGGCTGCAGGCGTTGCTGCTGCTGGCCGCCGCGGTGTACGTCATCGTGAACCTCCTGGTCGACATCTCGTATGCGATCATCGATCCGAGGGTGCGGGTGCGATGACCTCCATGTTGCGGCGCAAGGCCGAACGCCTCGACGACCTCGCCGAATCCGGGGGCACCAGCCTCGCCAAGGACGCGGTCCGGCGGATGTCGCGCAGCCCGGTGGCGATCACCGGCGCGGTCATCACGGTCCTGTTCGTGCTGCTGGCGATCCTGTCCCCGTTCCTGGCACCGAAGAACCCCTACATCCCCTACGACGAGCTGCGCCTGAACCTGCGGCCGGACTTCATCCCCGGTCCGATGGACGGGTTCGTGCTCGGCAGCGACCACCGCGGGTACGACTTCTTCTCCCGCCTGCTGGTCGGCGCGCAGCAGACGCTGATCGTCGGTGTCGTCGCCACCCTGATCGGGCTGGCGGTCGGCATGGTCATCGGCGGTCTGGCCGGTGCGCTGGGCGGCTGGGTGGACACGCTGCTGATGCGGTTCACCGACATCCTGCTCGCGATCCCCTCGCTGCTGCTGGCGATCTCGGTGGCCGCGTTGTTCTCGCAAGGGACACAGTGGACGGTCATCATCGCGGTCGCGGTGGTGAGCGTGCCGGTCTTCGCGCGGCTGCTGCGCGGGGCGATGCTGTCGCAGAGATCCAGCGACCACGTGCTGGCGGCGACCGCGCTGGGTGTCCGGCGCAGCACGATCGTGTTCCGGCACATGCTGCCGAACGCGCTCGGGCCGGTGGTCGTGCAGGCCACGCTGACGCTGGCGACGTCGATCATCGACGTGGCGGCGCTGTCGTTCCTCGGCCTGGGGGACAACGATCCCAGTCGTGCCGAGTGGGGGCTGATGCTGGCCCAGGCCCAGAACCTGCTGGACGTCAAGCCGAGCCTGGCGTTCTACCCGGCCATCGCGATCGTGGTGGTGGCGCTGGGGTTCACGCTGCTCGGCGAGTCGCTGCGCGAGGCGCTCGACCCGAAGAACAGGCGGTAGCGCGTTGAGTCTCCTGCAAGTACGCGACCTGTCGGTCGTCTTCTCCCGCAAGGGAACCCGGCCGTTCACCGCGGTGGACGGGGTCAGTTTCGACGTCGAGCCGGGCCGCACGGTCGGTCTGGTCGGCGAGTCCGGCAGCGGCAAGTCGGTGACCGCGCTGGCGATCATGGGCCTGCTGCCCAAACGCGGCGCGAAGGTGACCGGCGAGGTCCGGTTCGAGGACACGGACCTGTTGCGGCTGTCCGACCGGCAGCTGCGCGACCGGCGCGGCCGCGACCTCGGCATGGTGTTCCAGGACCCGCTGTCGTCGCTGAACCCGGTGATCCCGATCGGTCTGCAGATCACCGAGGTGCTGGAACGGCACCGCAAGATGGACCGCAAGCAGGCCCGGGTCGAGGCCGTGGACCTGCTGGACCGCGTCGGCATCCCGGACCCGAACCGGCGGCTGTCGGAGTACCCGCACCAGCTCTCCGGCGGGATGCGCCAGCGCGCGCTCATCGCGATCGCGCTGGCCTGCCGTCCGCGGCTGCTGATCGCCGACGAGCCGACCACCGCGCTGGACGTGACGATCCAGGCGCAGATCCTGGCGCTGCTGTCCGAACTGGTGCGCGACACCGGCACCGCGCTGATCATGATCACGCACGACCTCGGCGTGGTCGCCGGGCTGTGCGACGAGGTCAACGTCATGTACGGCGGCCGGGTGGTCGAGCGGGCGGAGCGGCACGCGTTGTTCGCCTCCGCCCGGCACCCCTACACGCACGGGCTGCTCGCGTCGATCCCGCGGCTGGACGCGCCGCGCGGCGAGAAGCTGGTGCCGATCAAGGGGTCGGTCGCCGACAACATCCCGTGGTCGCAGGGGTGCGCGTTCGCGCCCCGCTGCCCGAACGCGCTCGACCTGTGCCGGGAGGTCACGCCGGAGCTCGAACCCGACGCGGACGGGATGTTGCGGTGCCACAATCCGGTGGGCCGTCCGGTCCCGGCGGGCGAGGGGGTGCGTTGATGTCCGAACCGCTGGTGCGCGTGGAAGGCCTGCAGGTGCACTTCCCGATCAAGCGGGGTCTGGTGCTGGACCGCACGGTCGGGCACGTCTACGCCGTCGACGGGGTCGACCTGGAGATCCAGCGCGGCGAGACCTACGGCCTGGTCGGCGAGTCCGGCTGCGGCAAGACGACGCTGGGCCGCAGCCTGCTGCGGCTGGTGGAGCCGACCGGTGGGCGCGCCGTGTTCGACGGGACCGACCTGTCCACGCTCAAGGGCGAGTCGCTGCGGAAGATGCGGCGGCGGATGCAGATGGTGTTCCAGGACCCGCTGTCCAGCCTCGACCCGCGGCAGTCGGTCGAGTCGATCCTCATCGAGGGCATGCGGGCGCACGGCCTGGACCGGGACCGGGACAGCACGCGCAAGCGGTTGCGTGAGCTGCTCAACGCGGTCGGCCTGCCGGAGAGTTCGCTGCGGAAGTACCCGCACGAGTTCTCCGGCGGGCAGCGCCAGCGCATCGGCATCGCGCGGGCGCTGGCGGTGGAGCCGGACCTGATCGTCGCCGACGAGCCGGTGTCCGCGCTGGACGTGTCCGTGCAGGCGCAGGTGATCAACCTGCTGGAGGAGCTGCAGGACTCGCTGGGCCTGACCTACCTGGTGATCGCCCACGACCTGGCGGTCGTCCGGCACATCTCCGACCGGATCGGCGTGATGTACCTGGGCTCGCTGGTCGAGGAGACCGACTCGGAGACCCTGTACGCCGAGCCGCTGCACCCGTACACGCGGGCGCTGCTGTCGGCGATCCCGGTGCCGGACCCGGTCGTCGAGGACAGCCGGGAGCAGATCCTGCTGGCCGGAGACCTGCCCTCGCCCGCCAATCCGCCGTCGGGCTGCCGGTTCCACACCCGCTGCCCGTGGCGGCAGGAGACCAAGTGCGACACCGAGCGGCCCGCGCTGCGGGAACTCGGCGCCGGGCACCGGGTCGCCTGCCACTGGGCGGAGGACATCCAGGCCGGCCGGATCACCCCGCACGAGGTGAAACCGGAATTGGTCGCGGCGCAAACATCACCCGATGCGGCGGTTCCGCAGGCCGCTTCCGTGGCCGAAATGCTGGAGCCCTGACCAGGGGTACCCTGGCGGCAATTCCGCCGGGGTACCCGAGGGGGCTTTTTTCGTGCACATCGACGCGTGGCTGGAGACCATTCCGCCGCTGGCCGTCTACCTCGCGGTCGGGCTGGTGATCGGCTGCGAAAGCCTGGGCATCCCGTTGCCGGGAGAGATCGTGCTGGTCAGCGCGGCTCTCCTGGCCTCGCACCACGACGGCCTGAACCCCTGGCTGATCGGTGCCCTCGGCAGCGGGGGCGCCATCGCCGGGGACAGCATCGGTTACCTCATCGGGCGGAAGGGCGGCCGTCGCCTGTTCGACTGGGCCGGGCGGAAATTCCCCCGGCATTTCGGTCCGTCGCATGTGGCCGCCGCTGAGCGAATGTTCCGGAAACGGGGGATGTGGGCGGTTTTCTTCGGCCGTTTCGTCGCTATTCTGCGCATTCTGTGCGGTCCGCTCGCCGGGTCGCTGCACATGCACTACCCGCGGTTCCTGCTCGCCAACGCGCTCGGCGGGATCGTCTGGGCGGGCGGCACGACGGCGCTGGTGTACTCGCTCGGCGTGGTCGCGGAGAAGTGGCTGTCCCGGTTCTCCTACCTCGGGCTGGCGATCGCCGTCGTGCTGGGCGTGGTCATCAGCCTGGTGATCAAGAAGCGGATGGGCCGCCGTCACGAGGAGACGAGCAGCGCCTCGGCCGAGCGCTGACGTCTGGGCAGCGAGCCGAACAGCACACCGGCCACCACGACCAGGCCGGCCAGCACCTCGACCAGCGCCGGGGTCTCGTCGAGCACGAAGAACGCCGCGGACATCCCGACGACCGGCACGAGCAGTGAGAACGGCGCGACCACGTTGGCCGGGTTGCGGCGCATGAGCACGGTCCAGACGCTCGACCCGAGGACCGTGCCGACCAGCACGACGTAGCTGAACCCGGCCAGGCCGAGCAGGCCCTCGCCGGTGCCGAGCGTCGCCAGCGAGTGCCACTGCACGGCCGGGCCCTCGAAGATCGTGGACAGGGCGAACATCGGGATCGGCGGGATCACCGACATCCACAGCGTGAAGTGGATCGGGTTCTCCGGCCTGGCTTGGCGGGAGCAGAGGTTGCCCGCGGCCCAGCACAGCGCGCCGAGCAGGGTGAGCACGACCGGCATGAGCACGGCGTTCTCCGCGCGGTGCCAGGCGATCACGCCCATGCCGGCGACCGCGGCCAGGATGCCGGTCAGCTGGCGGGCGGACAGCGGTTCGCGCAGGAAGATCCCGCCGAGCAGGACGGTGAACGGCGCCGAGGCCTGCAACACCAGCGACGCCAGGCCGGTCGGCATGCCGTGGGTCAGCGCGAGGAACAGGAACGCGAACTGCCCGGTGCCGAACCCGAGCCCGAAGCCGAGCAGCCAGCGCAGCTTCACCTTCGGCCGCGGGATGAACAGGATCGTCGGGACCGCGATCACCGCGAAGCGCAGCGCCCCCGCGAAGAGCGGCGGGAAGTGGTCGAGCATCGGGTGCATCGCGATGAAGTTGAGGCCCCACAGGACGACGACGAACAGGGCGAGGAGACGGTCGCGAGTAGGCACTCACCCAGCTTGCCCGCCACAACTTTGAAGTACAATCGAGATTGTTTGCATCTACTGTGTAGTGTTGCTTCATGGATGTCGGGCGGCTTCGGGTGCTGCGCGAGTTCGCCGATCGCGGCAGCGTGACGGCCGCGGCGAAGGCGCTGCACTGCACGCCGTCGGCGGTGTCGCAGCAGCTCCGGGCGCGGCGGGCGGAGGTCGGGCTGGTGCTCACCGAACCGGCCGGGCGCGGGCTGCGGCTCACCGACGCGGGCCGGGCGCTGGTGGTGCGCGCGGACGAGGTCATCGCCGCGATGGACCGCGCCGAGGCCGAGATGGACGTGTTCCGCAGCCTGCCGCGCGGCCGGGTGCGGGTGGCGATCTTCCCGTCCGCCGCGCTGATGCTGCTGCCCGGGCTGCTGCACCGGTTCGCCGAGGTCGAGGGCCTGGACGTGGAGGTGCGCGACGTCGACATGACGCCGGCCGAGGTGCCGGAGCTGGTCGCCGACTTCGACATCGTCGTCACCCACCGGGACGAGCACGCGGAACCGTTCCCGTCCGCCCGGCTCGACGTGGTGCACCTGCTGCGCGAGCCGTTGGACGTCGCGCTGCCGCTCGGCCACCGGCTCGCCCGGCGCCGCCGCGTGGACCTCACCGAGCTGGCCGGGGAGCAGTGGATCTCGGTGGACGTCGGCTTCCCGGTCGACGACGTGCTGCGGTCGCTGGCGGTGCGCACGGGGGTGCGGCCGCGGGTCAAGCAGCGGATCAACGACTTCCGGATCACCGAGGCGCTGGTCGCGGCCGGACACGGCATCGCGTTGCTGCCGCGCTACACGCTGGCCGGGACGTGGTCGCGGCGGATCGTGCGGCGGCCGCTGGCCGGCATCCGCGCGGCGCGGCTGATCGAGGCCGTCCTGCGCACCGGCGCCGGGACGCGCCCGGGGGTCGCCACGGTGCTGGAGCTGCTGCACGCCGAGGCGGCCGCGGTGACCACGTGACGACCGTCACTGTCACATCCGGGGCATGGCCGGTGCCTTGTGGTCGAAGCAGGAGCGACCACGAGGAGGACGAAGTGATGGAAACCCGGTTCAACCTGATGGCCAACGAGACCGGCGTGAAGCTGGCGAAGCGGTTCGCGGGGGTGGCTGCGGTGCTGCACTCGACGGAGTTGCCGCAGTCCACGCAGGAGCTGGTGTCGTTGCGGGCCAGCCAGATCAACGGGTGCGCGCCGTGCGTCGACATGCACACCAAGGAGGCCGCGGCCGCCGGGGAGACCGCGACGCGGCTCAACCTGGTCGCGGTCTGGCGCGAGGCGACGGTGTTCACCGAGGCCGAGCGGGCGGCGCTGGCGCTGGCCGAGGAGGGCACCCGCCTGGCCGACGCGCACCAGGGCGTGTCGGACGAGACGTGGGCGCAGGTGCGCAAGCACTACGACGACGACCAGACCGCCGCGCTCGTCACCCTGGTCGCGGTGATCAACGCGGCCAACCGGATGAACGTGATCGTTCGCAACCAGGGCGGCTCGTACCAGCCGGGAATGTTCTCCGCCGCGGCGAACTGAACGCAGAAGGCCGGCCGCTCCGGGGGAGCGGCCGGCCTTCGCGTCAGCGGTGGGCTCGGTTCACCGCGGAGACGACCGCCCGCAGCGACGCCGTCACGATGGACGGGTCGATGCCGATGCCCCAGAACACCTTGTCCCCGATGGCGCATTCGATGTACGAGGCCGCGCGGGCGTCGTCGCCCGGGGTGAGGGTGTGTTCGCTGTAGTCCAGCAGCCTCAGGTCGTACCCGACGGTGGACAGCGCGTCGAAGAACGCGGCGATCGGGCCGTTTCCGGAGCCGGTGATCTCCTGCTCCTCGCCGTCCACCCGCACCGTCGCGCGCAGCTGGTAGTCGCCGTTCGCGGTGACGTGCTGGCTGATCAGCTGCAGCGGCGACTGCGGCTCCAGGTACTCCTTCGCGAACGCGTCCCACATCGTGCGCGGGTCGACCTCGCCGCCCTCGCTGTCCGTGTAGCGCTGGATGACCTGCGAGAACTCGATCTGCAGCCGGCGCGGCAGGTCGAGCTGGTGCTCGGTCTTCATGATGTAGGCGACGCCGCCCTTGCCCGACTGCGAGTTGACCCGGATGACGGCCTCGTAGCTGCGGCCGACGTCCTTCGGGTCGATGGGCAGGTACGGCACCTCCCACGGGAACTCGTCCACCGGCACCCCGGCCTTCTCCGCGGCGCGGTGCAGCGCGTCGAAGCCCTTGTTGATCGCGTCCTGGTGGCTGCCGGAGAACGCGGTGAACACCAGGTCACCGCCCCACGGGGTGCGCTCGTGCACGGGCAGCTGGTTGCAGTACTCGACCGTGCGCTTGATCTCGTCGATGTCGGAGAAGTCGATCTGCGGGTCGATGCCCTGGCTGAACATGTTCATGCCCAGCGCGACCAGGTCCACGTTGCCGGTCCGCTCGCCGTTGCCGAACAGGCAGCCCTCGATGCGGTCCGCCCCGGCCTGGTAACCCAGCTCGGCGGCGGCGATGCCGGTGCCGCGGTCGTTGTGCGGGTGCAGTGACAGGATCACCGCGTCGCGGCGGTCCAGGTTGCGGCCCATCCACTCGATCGAGTCAGCGTAGACGTTCGGCGTCGCCATCTCCACGGTGGCCGGCAGGTTCAGGATGACCGGCCGCTCCGGGGTGGGCTGCCAGATGTCGGTGACCGCGTTGCACACCTCGGCCGCGTAGGACAGCTCGGTGCCGGTGTAGGACTCCGGCGAGTACTGGAAGCGGAAGTCGGTGTCGGAGTACTTCTGCGCGTACTCCACCACCAGGTCGGCGGCCTGCAGCGCGATCTTCTTGATGCCCTCGCGCTCTTCGCGGAACACCACGCGGCGCTGCAGGATCGAGGTCGAGTTGTAGATGTGCACGATCGCCTGCGGCGCGCCCTCCAGCGACTGGAAGGTGCGCTCGATCAGCTCGGGACGGCACTGGGTCAGCACCTGGATGCGCACGTCCTCGGGGATCGCGCCGTCCTCGATGATCTCGCGGACGAAGTCGAAGTCGGTCTGGCTCGCCGCCGGGAACCCGACCTCGATCTCCTTGTAGCCCATGCGTACGAGCAGCTCGAAGAACTTGCGCTTGCGGGCCGGCGACATGGGGTCGATCAGGGCCTGGTTGCCGTCACGCAGGTCCACCGCGCACCACAGCGGGGCGCGCTCGATGCGCTTGTCCGGCCAGGTGCGGTCGGGCAGCTCGATGTTCTCCACCAGCTTGTACCAGGGCTGGTAGCGGTGCACCGGCATGGAACTGCCGCGCTGCGGGTTCCACGCGGGCTGGTCGGCGGGGGCCGGACGCGACGGCTTGCGGATGCGGCTCACGGTGGGATCGGAGCTGGTCATTGCTGGGAAACTCTCCTGCCGGGTGATCGGGCGACCGGCGGCGTGACGAAGCCCCGCGACGGGGGGCCGGTCCGGATCAGGCCCCGTCGCGGCAGCGAAGCAGGAGAGCACGCGCCACGGATCCACTGTAGCCCGGTCGTGATGATGTTGAAAAGTGACCCGGTCGATACCCCCTCGGTTACTGGCAGGTAGCCAAGTGCGGCCGGGCGTGGGAAACTCTGCGGCATGGCCGAGCACGCCGAGAAGCGCAAGAGCGACGTCGACGAAGACGCGCCGCCGCGCCCCAAGCGGCAGGTGCCGTGGGGGCGCGTGAAGGACCAGACCGTGGGGCTCATCGCGGGGATCGTCCGCTGGGTCGGCCTGATCTTCGCGCTCATCCTGGTGCTGCACGTGATCTTCGTGGTCGGCGGCGCCAACCCGGACAACGGGATCGTCTCGTTCGTCCGCGACTGGTCCGACGGTCTGGCGCTGGGCTTCAAGGACCTGTTCGAGCCCACCGACGAGAAGCTGCGCGTCCTGGTGAACTACGGCATCGCGGCGCTCTTCTGGCTCGTGGTCTCGTCCATCGTCACCCGGATCGTCCGCCGCCTCGGCGGCAGCTCGGTGTGAATTTCGTTCGGGTTGAGCCGAAGCCGACCCTAAGCGGAGGTTAAGGCCACCGGAAGACCAGCCACCTAGCTTGTGCCCGGCGGTGCCGTGGCGACCAAGCGAGGTGGCATGGACGAGTACGAGCGATTCTGCATGGCCGACTCGTCGTTCTACGACGCCATGCACTCCGAGCGCACCGCCGGCCCGTCCTTCGCCACCGCGTACCGGGCCCTGCCCGACGGCTGGCGCCGGTACGAGCAGGACGACTGGTTCGTGCTCGACCCGGGCGCCACCGACCTGCCCGCCCAAGGGTGGAAGATCCACGTCTCCGCCACGCCGGGAAACGCCGGGAAGATCCTCGACGCGGTGTGGGACTACTGCGTGCCGCGGCGGATCGAGTTCAAGTTCCTGCGCTCGCCGGCCGCGCTGACCGCCCGGGTCTCGAAGTACGCGCCCCGCGGCTACAGCGGCAAGCTGGTGACGATCTACCCGCCGGATCTCGGCACGTGCGAGACGATCCTGCGTGAACTCGGCGAGACGCTCGACGGCGAACCGAACCCCTACATCCTGAGCGACCTGCGCTGGGGGCGCGGCCCGCTGTTCGTGCGCTACGGCGCGTTCGTCAACCGGTACATGGTCACCGACAACGGCGATGTGGTGCCGGCGATCGCGGACGCCGACGGCCGGCTGGTCCCGGACCGGCGCGGACCGGTGTTCCACGTGCCGCCGTGGGTGACGCTCCCCGATTTCCTCGCCCCGCACCTGGAAGCCCGCAACGCGGTCACCGTCGCCGGCCTGCCCTACACGATCGAGCGGGTCGTGCACTTCTCCAACGGCGGCGGGATCTACGTCGGCCGGGACAACCGCACCGGCGCCCAGGTGGTCCTCAAGGAGGGCCGCCCGCACGCGGGACTCGACGCGTGGGGCAACGACGCGGTGCGGCGCGTCGAGCACGAGCACGACGTCCTGCGGCGGCTGGCCGGCATCCCCGGGATCCCCGCCGTGCACGACCTGTTCTGGCTCGGTGAGCACCGGTTCCTGGTGATGGAGTACGTCGAGGGCGACGTGCTGGGCAAGGCGATCGTCCGGCGGTACCCGCTCATCGACCCGAGCGCCGGACCCGCGGACTACCGCGCGTTCACCGACTGGGCGATGGGGATCCAGCGGCAGATCGAGGAGACGATGCGCGCGGTGCACGAGCGCGGGATCGTCTACGGCGATCTGCACCTGTTCAACGTCATGGTGCGGGTGGACGACACGATCCGGCTGCTCGACTTCGAGGTGGCCGCCCCGGTCGAGGACGCGGTCCGGCCGGGCCTGGGCAACCAGGGGTTCGCCGCGCCGCGCAGCGTCACCGGATTCGACATCGACCGCTACGCGCTCGCGTGCCTGCGGCTGGCGCTGTTCCTGCCGATGACCTACCTGTTCGGCCTGCACCGGGTGAAGGCGCGGCAGTTCGCGGAGATCATCGCCGAGCACTTCCCGGTGCCGCGGCACCACCTCACCGAGGCGATCGACGTGATCGTGCCACCGGGGACCCCGCACCTGCCGCACCCGCGGATCGAACCGGACCCGGCGGACTGGCCGCGGCTGCGCGACGACCTGGCCCGCGCGATCGTGGCGAGCGCGACCCCCGAGCGCGACGACCGGCTCTTCCCCGGCGATCCCGAGCAGTTCGCCACCGGCGGCATCGGCCTGGCCCACGGCGCCGCCGGGGTGCTTTACGCGCTGTCCGCCACCGGCGCGGACCCCAGCCCCGCCTTCGCGAAGTGGCTCGTCGACCGGGCGACCAACCCGGCGAGCGGCACCCGGCTCGGCCTGTTCGACGGGCTGCACGGCGCTGCCTTCGCCCTGGACCACCTCGGGTACCGGCAGGAGGCGCTGGACGTCCTGGACATCTGCCTGCGCGAGAACTGGGCCGCACTCGGCCCGGACCTGGGCGGCGGGCTGGCCGGAGCCGGCCTGAACCTCCTGCACTTCGCCGGCCGCACCGGCGACCCCACCCTGCGGCAGGCCGCGCACCGGGCGGTGGAACTGGTCGCCGACCGGGTCGGCGACGCCGTCGACGGTCCGCGGGTCAGCGGCCGGGACGGCTCCTTCGCCGGCCTGATGCGCGGCGGCGCGGGCAAGGCGCTGCTGCTCCTGCGGGCCTACGACGACACCGGGGACACCGGCCTGCTCGACCGCGCCGCGATCGCGCTCCGGCAGGACCTGAGGCAGTGCGTCGTCCGCGACAGCGGCGCGATGGAGGTCGATGAGGGCTGGCGCACGATGCCCTACCTCGATGTCGGCAGCGTCGGCATCGGCCTGGTCCTCGACGAGTTCCTCGCGCGCCGGGACGACGCCGAATTCGCCGAGGCGAACCGCCGCATCCGGCTGGCCGCCCAGTCGCCGATGTACATCCTGCCCGGCCTGTTCTCCGGTCGCGCCGGGATCCTGCTCTACCTCGCCGGGCGCTCGCCCGACCCGCCGCGCGACCCGCCGGTCGCCCGGCAGGTGCGCGCGCTGGCCTGGCACGCGCTGCCCTTCGGCGGCGGCACGGCCTTCCCCGGCACCGGACTGCTGCGCCTGTCGATGGACCTCGCCACCGGCACCGCCGGGGTGCTCCTGGCGCTGGGGTCGGCGCTGGCCGATCCGCCGGTCCACCTGCCGCTGCTCGCGCCCGCCCGGGCCCCGCAGACCTCCGCGCCGGCAGTCGGCGCGGCAGGGTGATCCCCGTCCAACCCACTCTCCAAGGAGGAGAAATGGCCCTTCTCGATCTGCAAGGCATGGAAAGCGCGGCCCCGGAGCACGGCGGTGGCGGCAGCAGCGCGAGCGGCAAGAGCTGCCCGAGCAACCTGAGCGTCACCCTCTGTGGCGGCACCAGTGGCCTGAGCGTCCTGATCTGCCACTGACCCCGGGTGCAGCCGCGGTCCCGGACGACTGGCGTTCGTCCGGGACCGCGGCCTTGAGGAGGAGACTACGTGTCCACGACCTTCGGTGCGATCGTGCGGCGAGGGGGCGCATGGCTGCCGGTGATCGGTTTCGCCGCGCTGGCCGGCACCCTGAGCACGCTGGCGTTGCCCGCCGTGCTCGGGCGTGCGGTCGACGCGATCGTGGCCGGGGACGACAGCGGCCGCTGGCTGGTGCTGGCGGCCGCCCTGGTCGTGGTGGGCATCCTCGCCGACCTGATCGACGCCTCCGCGGGCATCGCCTGCGTCGCGAGCACGACCGCGTGGCTGCGGAACCGCCTGGTGCGGCAGGTTCTCCGGATGGGGCCGGACCGCGCCCGCCGCTTCGACACCGGTGACCTGGTGAGCCGGATCTCCGGCAACGCCGTCGACGCCGCCCAGGCCGGGCCCGCCGTGGTGACCGTGGTCGCCGCCGTGCTGCCGCCGGCCGGGAGCCTGGTGCTGCTGGTCGTCATCGACCCGTGGCTGGCGGTCGCGTTCGTCGCCGGGCTCGCGGTGGTCGCCGCGGTGCTGCGCGCGTTCACCATCCGCAGCACCGCCGTCGTCACCGCCTACCAGCGGACGCAGGGCCGGATCGCGGCCCGGCTCGCGGAGTCGCTGGCGGGTGCGCGGACCATCGCGGCCGCCGGCACGGCCGGGCGGGAGGAGAGCCGGGTGCTCGAACCGCTTCCCGAACTCCACGGCCACGGCAGGCAGACCTGGCAGGTGCTGTCCCGCGCCGCCGCCCAGGGCGCCGTCGCGGGCCCGCTCGTCCTGGTCGCCGTCCTCGCGGTCGGCGGGCTCGCGCTGGTGGACGGCCGGATCACCGCCGGGGACCTGTTCGCGGCCAGCCGGTACGCGGTGCTCGGCGCGGGGCTCGGCGGGCTCGCCGGGGTGTTCGGCCAGCTCGCCAGGGCGCGGGCCGGTGCCGCCCGCGCCGCCGAGGTGCTCACCGTGCCCGCGGTCGGTCACGGCTCGCGCGGGTTGCCCGAGGGCACCGGCCGGCTGGAGTTCCGCCACGTCACCGTCCGGTCGGACGGGACCACCCTGCTCGACGACGTCGACCTGACCGTGCCCGGTGGCGCGACCGTGGCGGTGGTCGGCCGCTCCGGCGCCGGCAAGTCCGTGCTCGCGGCGCTCGCCGCGCGCCTGCGCGACCCGGACGAGGGAGAGGTGCGGCTCGACGGCGTTCCCCTGGGGGAGCTGAGCCACGCGGCGTTGCGCACGGCGGTGTGCGCCGCGTTCGAGCGCCCGGTGCTGGTCGGGGCGACCGTGGCGGACGCGATCGGGCCGGGACGGGACCGGGCGGAGCTCATGACCGCCGCCCGGGCCACCCACGCGCACGAGTTCGTGAGCCGCTATCCGGAGGGCTACGACACCCCGCTGGCCGACGCGCCGATGTCCGGCGGCGAGGCCCAGCGCCTCGGCCTGGCCCGGGCCTGGCACGCGCGGCGACTGCTCGTGCTGGACGACGCGACGTCCAGCCTCGACATGGTCACCGAAATGCAGATCAGCCGCACCCTGACCGGCGACGGCGACCGCACCCGCCTGATCGTCACCCACCGCGTGTCGACCGCCGCCCGGGCCGACTGCGTGGTGTGGCTCGACGGTGGCCGCGTGCGGGCCGTCGCGCCCCACCACCGGCTCTGGCAGGACGCGGCCTACCGGGAGGCGTTCGGATGAAACGGGAGATCCGGTTCGGGATCCGGGCGCTGCGCCGCCGGCCCCTGCTCGCGCTCCTCGCGTGGTCGATCCCGGAGGCGCTGCCCACGGCGCTCTCCGGACTGGCCATCGCGAAGGCGATGGACGACGGGTTCCTCGCGGGGCGGCCCTGGACCGGGCTGGCCTGGCTGGGCGCGTTCCTGCTCGCGGCCTGCCTCGGGGCGTGGGGATCGCGCCAGGTGTTCCGCAGGCTGGGCGATCTGGTCGAACCGTTCCGCGACGACCTCCTCCGCCGGGTGGTCGGCGGAGCGCTGGCCCACGCCGTGGCCGGCCGCCGGGACGACGGGGCGCTGGCGCGGGTGACGCGCCAGGTGGAGATCGTGCGCGACTCCTTCGCCGGGCTCATCGTGGTGACCCGGGGGTTCGCGGTCACCGTGGCCGGCGTCGTGCTGGGACTGCTGTCCATCGATCCGGTGATCGTGGTGCTGATCCTGCCGCCGTTCGCGCTGGGGTTCGGCGCGTTCGTCGCCACCCGCGATCTGCCCGCCGCGCGGGAGCGGGCGACCGTGCTGGCCGAGGAGCGGGTGGGCGACACGGCGAACGCCGTGCTGTCCGCCACCCGGGACGCGGTCGCGACGGGCACCGAGGGGCACGCGGCCGCGCTGGCCGCGGAGCAGGTGGAAGACCAGGCGGCCGCCGAGCGCGCGCTCGCCTGGGTCGCGGTGCTGCGCACGCTCTGCTTCGCGGTCGGGGTGTGGCTGCCGTTGGTCGTCCTGTTGCTCGCCGCGCCGTGGCTGGTGGGCCGCGGGCTCACCGCCGGCGCGATCATGGGCGGCCTGACCTACATCCTGATGGGCCTCAACCCGGCCCTGCAGACGCTGGTCACCGGCGTCGGCAGCAGCGGGCTGCAGTTCGTGGTGACGCTGGGCCGCATCCTCGACGCCACCGCGCCGCCCGAGCGACCCGCCCCGCTCGGCTCCGGCACGCCGTCCGGGCACGACATCACCCTCGACGGCGTCACGTTCGCCTACGGGCCGCACGCCGAGCCGGTGCTCGACGGCCTCGACCTGACCGTGCCCGAGGGGGACCACCTGGCGATCGTCGGGCCGAGCGGCATCGGCAAGTCCACCCTGGCCGGCCTGGTGTGCGGCCTGCTGCGGCCCGGCTCCGGTTCGATCCGGGTCGGCGGCGCGCCCGTCACCGGCCTGCCCCCGGCCCGGCTGGCCCGGCTGCGGGTGCTGATCCCGCAGGAGGCGTACGTGTTCAGCGGCACGGTGTGGGACAACCTGGTCTATTTGCGCCCGTCGGCCGAGGAGTCCCAGGTGAACCGGGCGGTGGCGGAAGTCGGCGCGGAAAATCTGGTGACCCGCCTCGGCGGATACCCGGCCGGATTGGTTCCCGCCGAGTTGTCGGCCGGGGAACGGCAGTTGATCGCCCTCGTTCGCGCGTACCTTTCCGACGCGCCTGTCGTGATCCTCGACGAGGCGACCTGCCACCTGGATCCGGTCGCCGAGCGGCGTGCCGAAGAGGCGTTCGCGGCCCGCGGCGGCACGGTGGTGGTCATCGCGCACCGGGTGAGTTCCGCCTTGCGCGCCAAGCGGGTTCTGGTTCTCGACGGGACCGAGGCGGTCGCCGGCGATCCGGTGGCGCTGCGGTCGGTCTCGCCGCTGTACCGGGAACTGCTCGGGTACTGGCACGCCGAGCCGCCGGTCCCGGTGAATTGAAAACCGGGTGCGTCCTGCGAGTGTATTTCCACCCGGGCTCCGGGCGAGAAAATCGCTCGTCGATTTGATTCCGGCCCGCTCCGGAGAATAGAATCGTCCGGCGCCATTCGTTTTCGATCTCGGATTATCCGGAGAATTCCACGGATGTGATCCTGGCGAATTCGGCGGTGGTTCGTGGCCGGGCAGAGGGAGGACCAGCCGTGACAGCAGGGGGGAGACCCGGCCGGGCGCGTGGGCTGCTCGATGAGGCATCGACCCGGCGAGTGGTGGTCGTGACCGGCGCCGCCGGCTGGGGAAAGACCAGCGCCGTGGCGGAGTGGGCGGAGTCCCGGCAGGCGGTGTGGGTCGGGGCCGGGGAGCACGACCGGTTGCTCCGCCCGATCGCCGGGGACCCGGCGCGGTTGCGGCGTCCGGGCGCCGGGGAGCTGTTCCTGGTCGTCGACGACGTTCAGGCGGTGAGTGCGGAAAACGATTCCGTCGCGGTTCTCGAAACGATTTGCCAGAACGCGCCGGACTGGTTGCACGTGTTGCTGTTGTCGCGCGCGGAACTGCCGTTCTCGCTCGCCCGGCTCCGCGGCCGGGGGATGGTGGCGGAGATCGACGCGACGCACCTGGCCGTCCGCCCGGCCGAGATCCACGCGCTGGTCCAGGCGACCGTGGGGGACGATCCGCCCGGGCTGGCCGCCCTGATCCACCAGTGCACCGCGGGCTGGCCGGTCGCGGTGCGGGCGGTGGTGGAGATGATGCGCGACGTCGCGCCCGGTCAGCGTGCCGCGGTGCTGCGGCGGCTGACCGCGGCCGGCGAGCGGTTCCACGGGTTCCTCACCGAGGAGGTGCTCGGCCAGGAGTCGCCGGCCGCCCGCGCGACGCTGCGCCGGCTCGCCGTCCTCGGCGAGATCCGCACTCCGGGGCCGGAGCAGGAACGCCTGCTGACCGAGCTGACCCGGCGCGGGCTGGTGACGCGCGCCGCGGGCGACGCGCTCCGCTGGTCGCTGATCCGTCCCCTGGCGCACTACTTCTCCCACGAGGCCGTGCTCTCCACACGGGAACGCGTCGAGCTGCACCTCGAAGCCGGGCGGCGCTACCTCAGCGAGGGGGCGCCCGCCGACGCGCTGCGGCACCTCGCGTCGGCGGGCGCGCACTCCGCCTGTGCCGCGTTGCTGGTCGAGCACGGCGACGCCCTGGTGGTGAGCGGCCACGGCGACGCGGTACTGGAGGCCGCCGGGCTGCCCACCGAGTTCCTCGACGACCCCCGCATCCACCAGGTGGTCGGTGAGGCACAGCGGACCGCGGGCCACTGGGCGGCGGCCATGGAGAGTTTCCGCCGCGCGAGCCGGTTCCACGAGGAACTCGACGCCGCGCTCGGCTGGCGCATCGGCATGCTCGCCTTCACCCAGGGCGAGTTCGGCAACACACTCGACGTGCTGGGCCGGACCCGGCTGGGCGACGAGGACACCCAGGACGAGGCCAGGGCACTGGCCCTGCTGGCGACGACGTGCCGGATGGTCGGCGAGACCGCTCGGGCGAGGCAGGCGATGGCGCGGGCGGAAGCCGCGGCCGTTCGGTCGGGCACCCCCGGCGCGCGGGCGGCGATCCACCAGGTGCTGGCGATGCTCGCGGCCGCCGAGCCGGACCGCCGCGAGGCCGACGTGCAGTGCCTCAACGCGTTGCACAGCGCGCAGGCGGCCGGCGATCTCCTGCAGGTCGGCTGGATCCGGGTCTGCCACGCCTTCCACGCGTGCGACATGGGGTCACCGCGGCAGGCGCTCGCCGAGGCCAAACTGGCGCTGCGGACGAGCGAGCAGTGCGGGTGCCCGTTCCTCACCGGGCACGCGCACACCGTCCGCGCGCGGGCGTACCTCAGCCTCGGCGCCCTGGACGAGGCGGCGGCCGATCTCGGCACGGCCGTGGACACCTTCCAGCGCCTGGGTTCCCGGTTCCTGGCCTGGCCGCTGTGCGTGCTCGGCGACCTGCACCGCACGCGCGGGCAGCTGGTCCGCGCCACCGCGGACTACGAGGAAGCGCTCGTGGTGGCGCAACCGCACCACGACCTGTTCGCCCTGGGGCACGCGTTGATCGGGCTCGCCCGCGTCCGCGCCGCCGACGACCTCGCCGCGGCCCGCACCCTCGCGGACCGCGCTCTCGGGTTGCGCGAAGGGCTGCTGGAGATCCCGGCACGGCTGACGAGCGGCTGGGTCGCGCTCCTGGCCCAGGACCGGGAGCGGGCCGCCGCCGACGCGTCGCGGGCGGCCAAGGCCGCGCGGCTCCGGCGGGACGGCCCCGGGCTGGCCGAGGCGATCACGCTCGGCGTGCTCGCGTCCGCGGACCCGGCCGCCCGGGCGGACCTGCTGGACGAGGCGGTGGACCTCTGGCACGAGCACGGGTGCCGCCTGGAGGAGGCGGTGACGCGGGTGGTGGCCGCGCGCGTCGGGGCCCCGGTGCCGGACGCCGACGTGTGCCTGGCCGAGGAAACCCTGCGGGCGGCGGGCGTCGACATCGGGGGGCGCCGGGCGGCGGGACCGCTGGCGGCTTCGCGCCCGTCCGGGCCGGCGGTGTTCATCCGCGCCCTCGGCGCCTTCCAGGTGGTGGTGGACGGCACGCCGGTGCCGAAGACGGCCTGGCAGTCGCGCAAGGCGCGGGATCTGCTGAAGATCCTGGTCACCCGCCGCCGCCCGGTGCCGCGCGAACAGCTGATGGAGCTGCTGTGGCCGGAGGCCGACCCGGTGAAGGCGGGCAACCGGTTGTCGGTCCTGTTGTCCCTGGTCCGGGACGTGTTGCGGCAGGGCCAGTCGGCCGGCGGCCCGCTGGCGAGCGACGGCGGCGCGGTGTGGCTCGACCGGTCCCGGGTGCGGGTCGACCTCGAGGAGTTCCTCACCGGGGCGGAGGCGGCGCTGCGGGCCGACCGCGCCGGACAGGCCGACGCGACGGCCCGGCTGACCGCGGCGGCGGCCGCCTGCACCGGGGAGGTCCTGGAGGACGAGCCGTACCAGGAGTGGGTGGCGGTGCTGGCGGAGGAGGTCCGGGCGACGCACTTCGCGGTGCTTCGCGCGCTCGCCTCCCGGTTGCGGCAGGCCGGGGACGTCGACGGAGCGGTGCGGTACACGCTGCGGCTGCTGGCGAAGGACGTCTACGACGAGGAGGCGTACCTGATGCTGATCGCCACGCTGCGCGACGCCGGGCGTCTCGGCGAGGCCCGCCGGTACGAGCGGATCTACCACGCGCGGATGAAGGAGATGGGCATCGCGCCGCACTCGTCGCCGCTCGGCCGGCTCCGGTCGTACCCGGCCTAGAACGCGGGCGCGCACCACTCGCCGGTGTAGGCGAGCTCGCCCAGCGGCAGCCGTTTCCGGGGCGCTCGTTCGCGCTCGATCAGCTTGTCCACCTCGAGCACAGCGGGATCACCGGCGTGCCCGACGGCGATCGCGACCCGGGGGACGGCGTCGCCGGGCACCGCGAACCGCTCGCGGACGGCGTCGGCGTCGAACCCGGCCATTTGGTGCGCGACGAGCCCCTCCGCGACGGCCTGGAGCACGAGGTTCTGCGCGGCGAGCCCGAGCCCGTACTCGGCGTAGGGGATCGGGCCCTTTTCGTTGCGGGACACCATGATCCCGATCAGCAGCGCGCCCGCGCGGTGCGCCCAGGCCTGGTTCCGCTCGGTGAGCGTGCCGAGGATCTGCCGGAAGGTCGCGTCACCCCGCCGGCCGGCCAGAAAGCGCGCCGGCTGGGTGTTCCCGAAGGACGGCGCCCACCGCGCGGCCTCCAGCAGCGCGCGCAGCTGACCCCAGCTCACCTCGCGCGTCTCGTCGAGCGCCCGCGGACTCCACCGCCGCGCGATGACGTCGGTCAGGGGCACGCTGGAATCGGCTGGCTTGTCCATCGGGTCGCCTACGTCCGGTCGCCTTGACGGGCCAGCGCCGCGTGAGCTGCCGCGATGTCGGCAGCGGACAGGGTGACCGCCGTCGCGGTCGTGGGAAGTCCGACGCCACGGAACTTGCTGCCCTGGCTCGTCTGAGCCCAGGTGACCAGCCCGAAGTTGATGACCGTGCCGGTCCCGTCGTGCCAGTAGCGGACGTGGACGTACCCGGTCTTGCACCAGAACGCCACGATCGCGGCGGCGTCCCGCTCCGGCGTATTGACGAACCGGAGAATGGGCTTGCCGCCGTTGAGCGCCGGTTCCAGGATGGTGACGAAGCTGTCGGCCTCGGAAGGCATGGTTTCTCCTCGCATCAGATCGCATACTTCCAGACCGTCAGCGCGTACGCGCCGAACCACGCGCTCGCCAGCGCCACGCCGGAGCACACCCACCACACCGTGGCCGTCCGGCGCTTCACCAGTGCCAGCGCCGCCGGGACCAGCAACGTGAACGCCGGCAACAACAACCGCGGTTTCGCGTGCATCAGGCTGCTCGATCCGAGGACCATCACCGCCACCCCGGCCGCGTACACCACCAGCACCGTCTCGCGCCGCGCCAGCAACGCCAAACCGGCCAGCGCACCGAAGATCACCGCCACCGTCAGCACGCTCATCGCCGAGTCGCTGCGCGTCACCACCTCGGCCACGAACCGGATCGTCGACACCCCGCCGTCGAACCGCGTCCGCCACCCCTGCCACTCCAGGTCGGACCACGTGCTCAGCTGCGCCTCGAAACCGGACTCCGGCCGCACCCGCAGACCGGTCCACCACAGGTAACCGAACAACCCCGCCGGCGCCAGCGCCAGCGCCACCAACGGACGGCCGCCGTCCGCCCGCCGGGCCAGCGCGCACAGAGCCGCCACGACCACCGCGACGACCAGCGCCAGCGCCGTCGACCGCACCAGCCCGGCGCCCAGGCAGCACACCCCGGCGAACTCCCACCGCCGCTCCAGCACCGCGACCAGCGTCCACACGGCCAGCGCGCAGAACAGCGCCTCCGTGTAAGCCATGGTCAGCACCACGCTCATCGGCGTCGCCGCGAACAGGGCGACCAGGAGGTAGCCGGCCCGGCGCGAACCGCCGCGCACGAGACGGCCCAGCCGTGCCAGGCCGTAGGCGGCGGCGAGCCCGGCGACCAGCGACACGACCAGCGCCGCCGCGGGAAACCCGAACGCGGGCGCCAGGATCCGGATCAGGAACGGGTAGGCCGGGAAGAAGGCCCGCGGCGTGTGCGGATTGGGGTGCCCGAGCGCATCGGGAACCGGCCCGAGTTCGTAGCCGGACGCGGCAATCTTCAGGTACCACTCGCCGTCCCAGGCGGCGATCCTAGACAGCAGGCTCGTTTCGTGCAGCGCGGCGAACACCGTGAGCACCACAACACCGAGAGCCCGGACACCGAGGTAGACGGCGGCGGGCAGCAGGAGCGCCCGGCGTCTCCAGATCCGCTCTTCCAGGTCCAGCAGCAGGCCAGGGGCCGCTTGGTCCGGTTTCCGAACGGTTTGGCTGCTCGCCTGCACGGTTGGAGATTTTCCCACGAACCCACGCCGGGGCAGTGGCCGGAGCCACATAACGGGGTGGCCCGGGCCGTAACCCCCGGTAGGCTGCTCCGAAAGGTGCGAAATAGGAGGTCGGCAGACAAGTGGCGCTCGTGGTCCAGAAATACGGCGGTTCGTCGCTGGAGAGCGCTGATCGCATCAAGCGCGTGGCCGAACGGATCGTGGCCACCAAGAAGGCGGGCAACGACGTGGTCGTCGTGTGCTCCGCCATGGGCGACACCACCGACGAGTTGCTCGACCTGGCCCAGCAGGTCAACCCGGTGCCGCCCGAACGAGAGATGGACATGCTGCTCACCGCTGGGGAGCGCATTTCCAACGCGCTTGTCGCGATGGCGATTTCGGCACACGGTTTCGAAGCGTGGTCGTTCACCGGGTCCCAGGCGGGCGTGGTCACGACGGGCGTGCACGGCAACGCGCGCATCATCGACGTGACACCCAGCCGGGTCACCGAGGCGCTCGACCAGGGCTACATCGCGCTGGTCGCCGGCTTCCAGGGCGTCGCGCAGGACACCAAGGACATCACCACGCTCGGCCGCGGCGGTTCGGACACCACCGCGGTGGCGCTGGCCGCGGCGCTCAACGCGGACGCGTGCGAGATCTACTCCGATGTGGACGGCGTGTACACCGCCGACCCACGGATCGTGCCCAACGCGCGTAAGCTCGACACCATCCCGTACGAGGAGATGCTCGAACTCGCCGCGAGCGGTTCGAAGATCCTCCACCTGCGCTCGGTCGAGTACGCCCGCCGCTACGGCGTGCCGATCCGGGTCCGTTCGTCCTACAGCGACAAGCCGGGCACCACCGTGGCCGGTTCGATTGAGGAGATCCCCGTGGAACAAGCGTTGATCACCGGTGTGGCGCACGACCGGTCGGAGGCCAAGGTCACCGTCACCGGGGTGCCGGACCACGCCGGCGCCGCGGGGCGGATCTTCCGGGTCATCGCCGACGCCGAGATCGACATCGACATGGTGCTGCAGAACGTCTCCAACACCGCGGGCCGCACCGACATCACCTTCACGCTGTCCAAGGCCAACGGCCCGAAGGCCGTCGCCGAGCTGGAGAAGCTGAAGGGCGAGCTGGAGTTCGACTCCGTGCTCTACGACGACCAGGTCGGCAAGGTCTCGCTGGTGGGCGCCGGCATGCGCTCGCACCCCGGCGTCACCGCGACCTTCTGTGAGGCGCTGGCCAAGGTCGGCGTCAACATCGAAATCATCAACACCTCGGAGATCCGGATCTCGGTCCTGATCCGCGACGCGCAGCTGGACGACGCGGTGCGCGCGATCCACGAGGCCTTCGAACTGGGCGGCGACGAGGAAGCCGTCGTTTACGCAGGGAGTGGTCGCTGAAATGGCTCCAACGTTGGCTCTCGTCGGTGCCACCGGCGCGGTCGGCACCGTCATGATCGACATCATCAACGGGCGCCCGAGCGTGCCGTGGGGTGAGATCCGGCTGATCGCCTCGCCGCGGTCGGCGGGCAAGAAGATCACGGTGCGGGGCGAGGAACTGACCGTCATCGCGCTGTCCCCGGAGGCCTTCGACGGCGTGGACGTCGCGATGTTCGACGTGCCGGACGAGGTGTCCGCCGAGTGGGCGCCGATCGCGGCCGAGCGCGGCGCGATCGCGGTCGACAACTCCGGCGCGTTCCGGATGGACGACGAGGTGCCGCTGGTGGTGCCCGAGGTCAACTCGGACAAGGTGCGGCAGCGGCCGCGCGGCATCATCGCCAACCCGAACTGCACGACGCTGTCGATGATGGCGGCGCTGGGCGCGCTGCACCGCGAGTTCGGCCTGACCGAACTGGTGGTCGCCTCCTACCAGGCGGCCTCCGGGGCCGGCCAGCCCGGCATCGACCGGCTGCAGGCCGAGCTGGCCGCGGTGTCCGGCAAGGGCCTCGGCTCGACCGCCGGGGACGTGCGCGCCGAGCTGGAGTCGGCCGGTCTGCCGCTGGCGGACAGCCCGTTCGCCGGCACGCCGCTGGCCTTGAACGTCGTTCCCGCCGCCGGTTCGTACAAGGGGGACGGCTGGTTCTCCGAGGAGCTGAAGGTCCGCAACGAGTCGCGCAAGATCCTCGGCATCCCGGACCTGAAGGTGTCCGCTACCTGCGTGCGCGTCCCGGTGGTCACCACGCACTCGCTCGCGGTGCACGCCACCTTCGCGCGCGAGGTCACCGTGGAGGCCGCGCACAAGGTGTTCGACGCCCAGCCCACGATCGTGCTGGTCGACGACCCGGAGAACGGCAAGTTCCCCAGCCCGGCCGAGGTGGTCGGCGGCGACCCGACGTACGTCGGACGGGTGCGGCAGGCGCTGGACTTCCCGAACACGCTCGACTTCTTCGTGTGCGGCGACAACCTGCGCAAGGGCGCGGCGCTGAACACCTACGAGATCGCCGAGCAGCTGGCCCCCGAGTTCGGCTGACCGACACTCAGCGTTGCTCTGATCTCCCCGAAATCACCCGATGGGGAGCCGACTTCTCCCTGGCCTGACGTGAACGCGCTTCTAGGGTGGGCCCAGTCAGTGGCAGGGAGAAGTCGGGGAGCTCGCGTTGGCAAGGCATGTCCTGGCCGCGTTGGTGTGCGCGGCGGCGGTGCTCGGGTTGAGCACGCCCCTGCTCGTGGCGACCGCGGACGACACCGACGGCCCGCTCACCGTGCGGGTCGTGCGGGGTGAGACCGGGGTCGGCGGCATCCTCGTCGTGGCCACCGACCCGAGCGGCGCGAGCGTCAGCGGCGTCACCGGGCCGGACGGGTCGGTCCAGCTCGCCACCACCCCGCTGTCCGGCGGCAAGTACCGCGTGGACGCCGCCATCCCGGCGTCGATGCCCGACGTCAAGCCGGCCGTCGAGGACCAGAGCCGGGCCAGCCTGACCGAGTTCGTCGACGTCGGCGGCGGTAAGGCCGTCACACTGACGATGGGCGTCGGCGGTATGGACGGTCCGGTCCAGCTGGGCGACCGCACGTGGTTCGACACCGACGGCGACGGCATCCAGGACGGCGACGAGCCCCCGCTGCCCGGCGTGCGGGTCCAGCTCCTGGGCTGTGACGGCGGTGGCGCGCCGCTGGCGGAGAAGACCACCGACCGCGCCGGGCGCTACCTGTTCGGCCCGGCCGAGGGCCTGCAGCCCCACAGCTGCTACACGCTCAAGTTCGACTTCAGCGGCGTCGACACCGGACCGCTGCCCGGATCCCCGCCCGTCGAGGGTCTGAAGTGGACCGTGCCGCACGCGGGCGACCAGTCGCTGGATTCCGATGTGGACCCGGCGGACGGGTCCGTGCGAGTCGCGATCGGACCGCCCGGCGCGGTGGACCACACCGTCGACGCGGGCGTGGTCGGCGGGCTCAACCGGGTGGGCGACCTGGTGTGGGCCGACAGCAACCGCAACGGCCTGCAGGATCCGGGCGAGCCGGGGATCGCCGACGTCGGCGTGCGGCTGCAGAAGGCCGACGGCACCCCGGTCGCCGGGACCAGCACCGGCCCGCACGGCCAGTACCAGTTCTCGCACCTGCCTGACGGCAGCTACCAGGTCTGCTTCGACACCGCGAAGCTCCCGCCGCAGTACGGCGACTACCAGCTCACCCGGCAGCGAGCCGGCAGTCCGGGCCAGGACTCCGCGCCCGACCCGGCCACCGGCTGCACCGCGCCGACCGAGCTGAAGCCGGACCGCACCCAGGACCTCACGATGGACGCCGGCCTCGCCCCGCCGGTCAACCGGATCGCCGCACTGGTCTGGCAGGACGTCGACGGTGACGGGCGGCCCGGCGCGATCGAACCGGGGATCGCCGGGGTGCCGGTCAAGCTGCGCGCCGAGGACGGCACCCAGTTCGCCATGACCACCACCGGCCCGGACGGGAAGTACGCCTTCGACGACCTGCCGTCCGGCGCGTTCGCGGTGTGCTTCGACCTGGCCAACCTGCCGCCGTCGGCCGCCGACTTCACCCCGGTGGAGAAGAGCGCGGTCTCCGGCGCCGACCCGGCCACCGGGTGCACCTCCGCGGTGACCCTCGGCCTCGGCAAGCGCGAGGACACCGCGCTCAACGCGGGCCTGGGCGCGCCGGTCAACCGCATCGGTGAGCGGGTGTGGGCGGACACGAACCGCAACGGCATCGCCGACGACACCGAATCGGGCCCGAGCGGGGTGCCGGTCAAGCTGCTCCGCGCCGACGGCGGCGAGGAGGCCACGACGACGACCGGCGCGGACGGGCAGTTCCGGTTCACCGGGATCCCGGACGGCACCTACCAGGTGTGCGTGGACCGCGGCGCGCTCCCGGCGCCGGTGGCCGGGTACCAGTTCACCAGGCCGCGTGCTGGGGAGTCCACAAAGGATTCCGATGTGGACCTGGTGAGCGGGTGCGCCCCGACGGTCGTGGTCGGGGTCGGCCATCGGGACGGCAGCGTCGGCGTCGGGCTGGCGCCCGCCCGCAACCGGCTCGGCGACCTGCTCTGGCTGGACCGCAACGGCAACGGCGAGCCGGACGCGGGCGAGCCTGGCGCGGCGGGCGTCGCGGTGACGATGAAGGACGCCGAAGGGCGCCCGGTCGCGGTGACGCGCACCGCCGCGGACGGTTCGTACCTGCTGGACGATCTGCCGGACGGTTCGTTCCGCGTGTGCTTCGACCTGACCGACCTGCCCGATCTCCGGCTCGTCGGTAGCGATGAGCCGGGCTGCTCGGGGCCGGTCGACGTCGGCCCGAAGCCGCGGGAGGACCTGTCCGCGCGGTTCGGCCTGGTCAGCGGCACCCCGGCGGTGGTGCCCGCGGCGCAGGAGTCCGTCAGCGGCGGCGGGTTCCCGGTCGGGTGGGTGCTGTTCGGTGTCGTGGCCGCGATCGGCCTGGTCGTCGGGGTGCGCTGGTGGAAGGCCGCCGGGCAGGAACCGTGATTCGGTAGTTTGGGCGGTATGAGAATTCTGCGGGTGCTCGGAGTTGTCGGGATGGCGGTCGTGCTGGCCGGTTGTGCGGAGGCCGCGGAGACGGCGGACCGGGTGAGCGCGTGCTCGCAGGCGCTCGGGCTGGCGAACCTGAACCCGTACGCCTCGGCCGAGGAGGTGGCGGCCCAGGCGCAGCAGAAGGCCGAGGAGCTGCGGAACCTCGGGAACCAGGTGACGGACCAGACGCTGCAGCAGAACCTCTTCGCGATCGCCGACTCCTACGTCGCGCTGGAGCAGCGCAAGAGCCAGGGCATCAGCGACATCAACGACTGGGTCCAGACCAACACCGCGAACCTGGAGCGCCTCCGCCAGGCCTGCACATAAGCACACCCCCCGCGAGTCCCACACTCCGCCACGCGAGTCCCACACTCACGCCCGCGAGTCCCACACTCACGCCCGCGAGTCCCACGCTCGGGCGCGCGAGTCCCGCGCTCCGGCGCGTGAGTCCCACGCGCAGGGGCTCGCGCTGCCCCGGGCGTCGGCTTCCTGTCCCCGGGACTCCTAGGATCGCGGGGGCTCTGCCTGTTCCCCGGCGCGCGGCGGATCGTGGAGCCCAAGCAGTCGAGAAGGGATTTCCATGACAGCGAACACACTGGCCGGCGGGACGTTCACCCTCACCGGCGGGCTCACCGTCGGGCGCATGGGTTACGGCGCGATGCAGCTGGCCGGCCCCGGGGTGTTCGGGCCGCCCGCCGACCGCGACGCCGCCGTCGCGGTCCTGCGCGAGGCCGTCGAGCTGGGTGTCAACCACATCGACACCGCCGACTTCTACGGCCCGCACGTCACGAACCAGATCATCCGCGAGGCGCTGCACCCCTACGACGGGATCGTGGTGGTGACCAAGGTCGGCGCGGTGCGCGACGACCAGGGCGCCTGGGTGCACCAGCGCTCGCCCGAGCAGCTGCGTGCCCAGGTGCACGACAACCTGCGCAACCTCGGCGTGGACGCGCTCGACGTGGTCAACCTGCGCGTCGGCGGCGGGGACGACGGCCACTCCGCGGTGCCGGGTTCGATCGCCGAACCGTTCACCGCGCTGGTCGAGATGCAGCAGGAGGGCCTGATCAAGCACCTCGGCATCAGCACGGTCAACGCCGAGCAGGTCGCCGAGGCGCAGTCGATCGCGCCGGTCGTGTGCGTGCAGAACGCCTACAACGTGGCCCACCGCGAGGACGACGAGCTCGTCGAGTCGCTGGCCGCGCAGGGCATCGCGTACGTGCCGTACTTCCCGCTCGGCGGGTTCTCGCCGCTGCAGTCGCAGGTGCTGGACTCGGTGGCCGCCCGACTCGGCGCGACGCCGATGGCCGTCGCGCTGGCCTGGCTGTTGCAGCGCTCGCCGAACATCCTGCTGATCCCCGGCACGTCGTCGGTGGCCCACCTGCGGGAGAACGTGGCCGCCGCGTCACTGGAGCTCCCGGCGGACGCCATCGGCGAACTGGACGCGATCGGCTGACCCACCGCGAACGCGGAACTCGCGTGCCTGAGCGTGGAACTCGCGTGCCTGAGCGTGGGACTCGCGCGACGGAGCGTGGGACTCGCGCTCAGCGCACCACGAGGTGGAGGCCCCGGCCGGCCGTTTCCCGGTCGATGACCGTGGTTTCGTTCCAGCCGCGGGGCCGGCCGTCGAGCAGCAGCGCGCGCACCCGGGGCAGGCGGCGCACGTGGCGGCAGAAGGACGCCTTCCGCAGCACCCGGCCGCGCGCGCGTTGCCCGGCCAGCGCCTCCTGCGGGGTGCAGTCCACCCACAGCAGGTGCCGTCGCCGTCCGGTGACCAGCCCGGTCAGCATCAGCCACGCCCGGGTCGCCGCGCCGGTCGCCGGGTCGTGCACCACGACCGGCCCGGGGGTGCGGATGGCCGCGAACATCACCCGCACCCGGTGCAGGACGTGCACCGCCGGGCGGTAGCGGCGGTACGGCGTGCCCGGCGGCAGGGCGGCGGCCAGCCGGTCGCGCATCTGGTCGGAATCGAGCACCTCGACCGGGCGGCTGGCCTGCGTGCTGCGCAGCAGGGTGCTCTTGCCCGAACCGGGCAGCCCGGCGATCACCAGCAGCGCCCGCGGTTCGATCGTCATCTCCAGGGTGGCGCCGGCTGTGCTGTTCATACCGGGCCAACGCGTGATCACACCGCCCGCGTTCCTCACTTACCGGTCAAACCGGTCGTTCACAGCGACGCCACAGCCGGCACCCGGGCTGACCGGCGGCGCAGCCCGAACGCGACCACGGCGAATCCGAGCCCGAACAGGCCCGCCGCCGCGAAGCCCCACCCGGGTGTGGTGTGGTCGATCACGAACCCCACCACCGGGCTGCCGGCGGCCATCCCGAGCCGGGTGGCCGCGTCGAGCAGGCCCATCGCCTCGCCGCGCACCCGCGGCGGCGCGAGGCCGGTGACCTCCTCGGCGGTCGAGGCGAGGGTCGGCGCGCAGGCCAGGTTGGTCGGCACCAGGGCGATCGCGCTCAGCCACCACGGCAGCCCGCTGGCCAGCCCGACCGGGATCACGAGCACGGTCAGCAGCACCATGAGCCGGGTTTGGGAAAGCGATTTCCGCACCGCGCCGTGGACGATGCCACCGACCGCGGACGCGACGCACATCACGGCGATCACCACGCCGGTCCAGCCCACCTCGCCGGTGGCGCGCAGCGCGGCGAGCGTCGCCAGTTCCGTGCCGATCAGGCAGAACAGCGCGCCCGACGCGACCAGCAGGGCGCCGACCAGCCGCGGCGTGAGCCACTCCCGCATGGGCGGCCGCGCCGCGCTGACCACCTCGGCCTCGTGCCGGATCGGCGGGTTGAACCAGCACAGCGCCACGGTGCCGAGGGCGAAGCAGCCCCCGATCCCGCTCAGCGCGAGCGTCGACGACAGCTGCGTCGAGACCGCGATGCCCGCGCTCGGGCCGACCATGAAGGTCGTCTCCAGCAGGATCGAGTCGAGCGAGTACGCCGAGCGTCGGGACTCCGGCGGCACCAGCGCGGTCAGCACCTGGCGGGCGATCGAGCTGGCCGGCAGCACGAGCGCGCCCGCCGGCAGCGCGGCCACGAGCAGCGCCGTGTACGGCAGGTGCGGGGTGGCCAGCCAGAACGCCGCCGAGGTCAGGCCGCAGACCGAGGTGACCGGGCGCAGCCCGTAGCGGTCGATCATCCGCCCGACGAGCGGGGCGCCGAGCGCGCTGCCGAGCATCGTCGCGGTCCCGACCAGCCCCGCTTCGCCGTACCCGCGGCCCAGGTCGCTGACGACGTGCAGGGTCAGCGTGATGCCGGTCGCGGTCATCGGCAGGCGCGTGAAGAAGAACAGCAGCATCGCCATGCGGACCCCGGGCACGGCGAGGACCTGGCGATACGGCTGGAGGGACATGTTCCCACTTTGGCACGCCCGTGCAACTCCATTTCCGCCGCTTGCTACGCACGCAAACTGACAGCTACTATCAAAAAACAGTGACTTTCAGTTTGGAGGGGCGATGGACGGCGTGAAGCGGTGGTGGGCGCTGGGTGCGCTCGCAGTGGCGTTGCTGGCCTTCGGGCTCGACGTGACGGTCCTGTCGGTCGCCCTGCCGACCCTGGCCGTTGACCTGCAGGCGTCCACGAGCGAGCTGCAGTGGTTCTCGAACGCGTACACGCTGGTGCTCGCCGCCGGACTGTTGCCGGCCGGCCTGCTCGGGGACAAGTTCGGCACCAAGCGGTTCCTGCTCGGCGGTCTCGCGCTCTTCGGCCTGGCCTCGGTGGCCTGCGCCTACGCCGGCACGGCCGAGATGCTGATCGCGGCGCGGGCGTTCCTCGGTCTGGGCGCGGCGGCACTGGTGCCGCTGTCGATGTCGGTGCTCAACGTGCTGTTCCCGGGTGCCGACCGGGCGCGGGCGATCGCCGTGTGGGCGGCGGCGATGGCGGTCGGCATCCCGCTCGGACCGGTGGTCGGCGGGTGGCTGCTGGACAACTTCTGGTGGGGCTCGGTCTTCCTGCTCAACGTGCCCGCGGTGCTCGCCGGCCTGGTGCTGCTGGCCTGGCTGGTGCCGAACCTGCCCGGCGACCGCGCCCGGCGCGTCGACCTCCCGGGTGTCGTCCTGTCCAGCGTGAGCCTGGCCGCGCTGACCTACGGACTGGTCGAGGCCGGCGACCGAGGCTGGGGGTCGGCCGCCGCGCTCGGGCCGGTCGCCGGCGGGCTGGTGCTGCTGGCCGGGTTCGTCGTCCACCAGGCTCGGGTGGACCAGCCGTTGCTGGACCTGAAGCTGTTCGCCTCGCCCGGATTCCGCTGGGGTGCCGTGCTCGCGACGCTGGCGTCCTTCACGATGATGGGCGCGTTGTTCGTGCTGCCGCAGTACTTCCAGGCGGTGCAGGCGACCGACGCGCTGGGGACCGGGTTGCGGTTGCTGCCGGTGGTCGGCGGTCTGCTCGTCGGCGTGCGGACCGCGGAGTGGCTGCGGCCCCGGCTGGGGGCGGGGGTCCTGGTGAGCGCCGGGTTCGTGGTGATGACGGCCGGGCTGGTCACCGGCACGGCCACCGGCGCCGGCGACGGGTACGGCTTCCCGGCGGTGTGGGTGTCGCTGGTCGGCGTGGGGCTGGGGTTCGCGCTGCCGCCGTCGATGGACGTCGCGATGGGTGCGTTGAGTCCAGGACGCGGCGGGGTCGGCGGCGGTGTACTGCAGGCCGTGCGGCAGGTCGGCGGCACCTTCGGGGTTGCGATCCTCGGGACGGTGCTGAACGCCGCCTACCGCACGCGGGTCGACGTGAGCGGGCTGCCCGGCGAGGCGGCGTCGGCGGTCCGGAGCAGTGCCGCGGCCGGGGTGGAGGTCGCGGCGCGTGTGCCCGCGCTGCTCGGCTCGGTGCGCGAGTCGTTCGTGTCCGGCATGGCCGCGGCGCTGTGGGTGTGCGCCGGCTTCGCCCTGGTGGGTGCGGTGCTGGCCGCGCTGTTCCTGCCGCGGCAGGCGCAGGACGTGGCCGGGGCAGAATCGGGGCATGAGGTCGTCGCGGGATGAGCAGCCGGTCGGGTTGCGGGAGCGGAAGAAGGCGCGGACGCGGGCCGCGATCCAGGGGCACGCGCTGAGGTTGTTCGCGGCGCAGGGCTACGCGGAGACCACGATCGAGCAGATCGCCGCGGCCGCCGAGGTTTCGCAGAGCACCTTCTTCCGCTACTTCCCGACCAAGGAGGACACGGTCCTCTACGACCGCCTCGACCCGGTGCTGATGCGGGCCTTCGTGGCGCAGCCGGCGGAGCTGACGCCGCTGCAGGCGGTGCGGGCCGCGTGCGCCGAGGTGTTCACGCGGCTGGATGCCGAAGAGTCCGAACTGGAGCGTGCCCGGCAGCGGCTGGTGTTCGCCGTCCCCGAGTTGCGGAACCGGATGTTGGAGCAGATCGCGGCCGGGGTGTCCATGCTCGCCGAGGCGGCGGCCGAGCGAGTGGGCCGGGACCCCGGTGACTTCTCCGTGCGGGTGTGGGCCGGAGCGGTGGTCGGCGTGGTCTTCGCGGCATACTTCAGCGCGGCCGACGCTCCGGAGAACCTGGCCGGCGTGGTCGACAGGGCGGTCACCCTGCTGGAGGACGGGCTGCCGCTGTAGGCCGGGCGGGGAACGTCACTCACCCGCCCGGGCAGTTTTCTTGACTCATTCCAGATTAACGGGCAAGCTTGGTTGCGATGCCTCACCAGTCGAGCCCCGTGCGGGACCAGCTCAAGGCCGCCGGCCTGCGGATCACCGCTCCGCGCGTCGCCGTTCTCGAGTGGCTCGCCGGGCATCCCCACGCGACCGCCGACCAGGTCGCGGCCGGTGTGCGGGACGTGCTCGGTTCCGTGTCCACCCAGGCGGTCTACGACGTCCTGGGTGCCTGCACGAACGCCGAACTGGTGCGGCGCATCGAACCGGCCGGCCATCCGGCCCGGTTCGAGAGACGTACCGGGGACAACCACCACCACCTCGTCTGCCGCGGCTGCGGCCGGGCCGAGGACGTCGACTGCGTCCACGGCGCCGCGCCCTGCCTGCAACCCTCGAACACCGCCGGGTTCGTCGTCGAGGAGGCGGAGGTCGTCTTCTGGGGCCTGTGCCCCGCCTGTTCCACCACCCACCACGAGAAGGAGGGCTCGGCGTGACCAAGCCGACCACCAACAACGTGGGCATCCCGGTGGCCAGCGACAACGATTCGCTGACCCTGGGCGCCAACGGCCCGATCCTGCTGCAGGACCACTACCTCATCGAGAAGAACGCGCACTTCAACCGCGAGCGCGTCCCGGAGCGCGTGGTGCACGCGAAGGGCGGCGGTGCGTTCGGTTTCCTCGAGGTCACCGAGGACGTCAGCCAGTTCACCAAGGCCGCGCTGTTCCAGCCGGGCACCCGCACCGAGAGCGTCATCCGCTTCTCGTCGGTGGCCGGCGAGAACGGCTCGCCCGACACCTGGCGCGACCCGCGTGGGTTCGCCGTGAAGTTCTACACCACGCAGGGCAACTACGACCTGGTCGGCAACAACACGCCGGTGTTCTTCATCCGGGACCCGATCAAGTTCCCGGACTTCATCCACTCGCAGAAGCGCCGCGCCGACAACCACCTGCGCGACCACAACATCCAGTGGGACTTCTGGACCCTGCGGCCCGAGTCGGCCCACCAGGTCACCTGGCTGATGGGCGACCGCGGCATCCCGTCGAACTGGCGCGAGATGGACGGGTTCGGCTCGCACACCTACCTGTGGGAGAACGCGGGCGGCGAGAAGTTCTGGGTCAAGTACCACTTCAAGACCGACCAGGGCATCGGCTACCTGACCCAGGCCGAGGCCGACCGCATCGCCGGTGAGGACGCCGACTACTACATCCGTGACCTGTGGACCGCGATCGAGCGGGGCGACCACCCGAGCTGGACCCTGTACGTCCAGGTCATGCCGTACGAGGAGGCCGCGGACTACCGGTTCAACCCGTTCGACCTGACGAAGGTGTGGCCGCACGGCGACTACCCGCTGATCAAGGTCGGCCGGTACGTGCTCGACCGCAACCCGTCGAACTACTTCGCGGAGATCGAGCAGGCCGCGTTCGCGCCGACCAACATGGTGCCGGGCATCGGGCCGTCGCCGGACAAGATGCTGCAGGGCCGCCTGTTCGCCTACCCGGACGCGCACCGCTACCGGATCGGCGCGAACTTCGCGCAGCTGCCGGTGAACGCGCCGAAGTCGCCGGTGAACAGCTATTCGCGGGACGGCGCGATGCGCTACCAGAACCCGGGCGACCCGGTGTACGCGCCGAACTCGTTCGGCGGCCCGCACGCCGACGCGGCTTACGCCGGCGAGACGGTGTCCTCCTACGGGGTGGTCGACGAGGTCATCCGGTCGGCTTACCGGCTGCACGCCGAGGACGACGACTTCGGCCAGGCGGGCACCCTGGTGCGCAAGGTGATGGACGACGCGCAGCGTGAGCGCCTGGCGCAGAACATCATCGGCCACGCCAAGAAGGGCGTGTCCGAGCCGGTGCTGGAGCGCGTGTTCGAGTACTGGCGCAACGTGGACAAGTCCCTCGGCGACAAGGTCGCCGAAGCGTTCGGCAAGTAGTCTCCCACCACGGAGCAGCGGCCCGGTGAGTCCTTTGTGGCTCGCCGGGCCGCTTTCGGTTGTGACACCGATGGGTGGTGATCACTCCCGGATCGGGTGGCAGGACGGTTGAGCGGCGGTGGTGTTGGTACTTCTCGCTGCGCGTCAGGTCACCCACACCAGGAGGTAGGGAATGAGAGGCAACTTCGCCCGGATCGTGGCCGCGGTGGTGGCCGGCAGCGTTCTGGCGTTGACCGGAGCCGCTGTCGCCGCGGCCGACGGATCGGGCACGTCCAGCACCCAGGCCGCCGGTGAGCAGTTGCTGCAGCTGCGCACCGAGCTGGTCGACTCGGCCTACTCGGCCGACGTGCCCGGCACCCAGCGCGCGCTGGGCCAGATGAGCCCGCTGCTGGGCGACCTCGCCGCGGGCGAGAAGTACACCGTGCAGTCGGATACGCGGGAAACAGCGGCCTCCGCGAAGAACGACGCCGACACGACGAGCCGGATCATCGCCGACCCGTCCCAGGCGAGCACCGTCAAGCAGGTGCCGTCGACGTCGCCGCTGCAGAACCCGCCGCCGCCCCTGGACATCGTGGCGGACCTGCTGAAGACGCTGATCCAGAAGCTGACGGAGCTGTTGAACGCGCTGACGGGCACCCCGCCGCCGGCGTTGACCGTGCCCGCAGCCTGACCAGAACGGCCGGGCTCCACTGTGGACACCCACAGCGGAGCCCGGCCTTTCTTTTGCGGCGCGCCAGCGCCGTGCAGTGAACCCAAGGTAGCTGGGTGGTCATCCCGTCGCCTGACACGTGACGATCACCTTGAGCCAGGGCCGCAACCCAGGCTCTCTCCGGCGGCCGACCTTGCCAACCTTGCGGCCCTGGCTCAAGGTGATACACACAAACCGGAAGGCGACGGGATGACCACCCAGCGACCACCTGCCCGAGGTGAGGTTCCTGCATTCCCCGTCATCCCGGAGCCTGCCCGTCCGGCGAGGACATCTTTTGATCTTTAGAGGTGACGTTGGGCAGGCGGGGAGTCCGCCCTGCGGGCGGTCCGCCCTACGGGCGGAGAGCGCCTCACGGCGCCGAACGGTCACCTTCCGACCACCCCCGCCCCCGATTCCGGATTGTGTTTCAGTCGCCGAGCAGGCGTGTCAAGGCGGGAAAGAGTACCTTGACACGCCTGATCGGCGACCAAAGACCGGCTGTGGATCGGGGGCGGGGGAGGTCTGGTTGGGGTAGTCGGTGCAGCTGCGTTGCCGGCCGCCGGTTGTGCGGGGCTGCCGCGCGGCCCCGGGGGTAGTCGGTGCTGATGCGTTGCCGGCTTGCGGTTTGCCGGGCTGCCGCGCGGCCCTGGGCCGTAGTCGGCCCACCGCCGTTGCCGGCCGCCGGTTCGCAGGCTGCCGCGCGGCCAGGTCCACTACCGCCCCACTTCCGTCACCCCCACTTGTCCACTGTTCTTCCACCCCCCACCCTCCAGTGCAGCGCTTCGAGTGAGTTTGGGGTACCGCCGGGTGACGCGACCACGCTGCGCAACCCCCGCTCCCCAAAACCTTGATCAGCTGGGCGATCGAGAACCGTTCGAGTTTCATCCGATGCGGGGCTACGGCGAGAAACCGAATCCGGCACGTGAGGGTTGGAAACCGTCACCTTCGGGTGCTGAGTGGTGGGAGATCAACACGCCAGGTACGCATGAGCCTGACAGGTCCACCGAGGCCAGGAGGTAGGGAGATGTTAGGCAAGTTCGCCAGGGTCATCGCGGTGGCGGTGGCCGGCAGCGTGCTGGCGGTGGGCGGCGCAGGCGTCGCCGCGGCCGGGGGGAAGGGTACGTCCAGCACGCAGGCCGCCGCGGAACAGGTTCTCCAGTTGCGCGACCAGCTCGCCAGGGCCGCCTACGCCGGGGACGTGCCCGCCACCCAGCGGTCGCTCGGCGCGATGAGCCCGGTGCTCGGCGACCTCGCCGCCGGGCAGAAGTACTCCATCCAGTCCGACGCGCAGCAGACTGCCGCCACGAGCAACGACTACGCCACCGAGGCGAGCCGCATCCTGGCCGATCCGTCGAAGGCCGGCGAGGTCCGCCAGCTGCCGCCGGTGCCGGACATCCCCGACCTGCCACCGCCGCTGAACCTCGTCAGCAACCTGCTCAAGAACCTGCTGAAGACCGTGACGAGCCTGCTCGCCTCACTGCTCGGCTCGGCTCCGCCGCTCCCGGTGCCGGTGCCGATCCCGGCAGCCTGACCAGCGATCCGGCAGGGGGGCCGGAATCCGATGTGGACGTCCACATCGGATTCCGGTCTTTTTACGCCCGCAGTCCCAGGCGCAGTGCGCCCGCCGCCTCCGAGGTCGCCTCCCGGAACCGCCTGCCGACGCCGAGGAAGTTGACGTAACCGTGAATGAGATCGCGCTGACGGCTCAACGTGACCGGCACACCCGCGTCCCGCAGCTTGGCCGCGTACGCCTCGCCCTCGTCGCGCAGCGGGTCGAACCCGGCGGTGGCGACGTAGGCGGGCGGCAGCCCGGTGAAGTCCTCGGCGAGCAGCGGCGACAGCCGGGTGTCCGTGCGGTCCACCCCGGTCGGCGCGTAGTGGTCGATGAACCACGTCATGTCGGCGTCGGTGAGGAAGAAGCCGCTGGCGAAGATCTCCCGCGACCGGCGCCGCGTGCTCGCGTCCACCCCGGGGTAGAGCAGCAGCTGGAACGCCGGGGCCGGGCCGCCGCGCGCGGTCGTCACCTGGGCGGTCACCGCCGCGAGGTTGCCGCCCGCGCTGTCGCCGCCCACCGCGATCCGGTCCGGGTCCACGCCCAGGTCGGCGGCCTTGGAGTGGGCGTAGCCGAACGCGGCGAGGGCGTCGTCGGTGGCCGCGGGGAACGGGTGTTCGGGCGCGAGCCGGTACTCCACCGAGAGCACCCGGACGCCCGCGTGCTTGGCGAAGTAGCGGGCGGTGTTGTCGTGGCTCGCGCGGCTGCCGATCACCCAGCCGCCGCCGTGGAAGAACACCAGCAGCGGCGACGGCGACGGCAGCCCCTCGGGCACGTACAGCGTCGCCGGCAGCGGGCCGTGCTCGGCCGGGATGACGATCTCCTGCGTGCGCACCGGCTCGATCGGCTTGCCGCTGACCAGGTGGCCGGACTCGAGGATCCGCTGCCGGGCGACCTCGGGCGTGCCCGCGCTCATGCTGACCCGGTTGAGCTGCTGGAGCCGGAGCAGCAGCTGGGCGTCGAGCGCGAGTTCCTGGCCGTCCAGCCGGATGGGGCGTCCGGCGATCAGCCGTCGCGCGGCCCCGGGGAGCCCGAAGATCAGTTGAGCCGCGAGGGCTTCCGCGCGGCTCCGCAGTGAGGTCGCCATGACCCGGGAGGTTACTCACTAGTAGGCAAACTGACCAGGGTGTGACCGCCGCCTCCGTCCCAGATCCTGGTCCTCCACCTAGGTGGAGGGGTTAGCCTCGAACTCGTGACTAGTGCGGCGGTCAACGTGGTCGGTATCGGCGGCTCCCTGCGCCCGGGCTCACAGTCCGAGCGCGCCCTGCGGATCGCGCTGGGCAGCGCGGCCGAGGCCGGGGCCGAAACGCTCGCCCTCACCGGCGACGACCTGGTGCTGCCGTTCTACGACTCGGCGATCGAGGAACGCACGCCGCAGGCGGTCCGCTTCGTGGAGGCGATCCGCCGGGCCGACGGGCTGATCATCGTCTCGCCCGGCTACCACGGCGCGCTGTCCGGGCTGATCAAGAACGCGCTGGACTACGTCGAGGACCTGCGGCCGGACGAGCGCCCCTACCTGGACGGCCGCGCGCTCGGGCTGGCCGCCGTCGCGTTCGGGTGGCAGGCCGCGGTGACCACGCTCGACCAGCTGCGGACCATCACCCACGCGCTGCGCGGGTGGCCGACGCCACTCGGCGGGTCGATCAACTCCGCGGAGGTCAAGTTCGACGAGGTCGGCGGCGCCTCCGAGGAGAAGGCCGTGACCACGCTCAAGCTGATCGGGCGGCAGGTCGTGGACTTCGCCCGCGCCCGCCGCTGAGGATTCGTCCACCGGCTCACGGGGTATCCACCCGCTGACACCTGCCGTCGGCGGAGGGGAACCAGGTGGAACCGGTTTACACAGCGGTCGCGACCGCCCGTGGCGACGGACGGAACGGCGAGGTCACGACGTCGGACGGCGTGATCGACGAACGGCTGGCCGTGCCCAAGGAGATGGGCGGCCCCGGCGGCGAGATGACCAACCCGGAGCAGCTGTTCGCGGCCGGGTACGCCGCCTGCTTCCACAGCGCCGTCCGGCTGGTGGCGCGCAAGGCCGGCGTCGAGCTGGACGACTCCGCCGTCACCGCCGAGGCCGTGCTCGGCCGGGTCGCCGGCGTCCTGGAGCTGGCCGTCAAGCTCGTGGCCCACCTGCCCGGCCTGGAGCAGGACCAGGCCGGTGAACTCGCGGCGCAGGCGCACCAGGTGTGCCCGTACTCGCGCGCCACCAGGGGAAACATCCAGGTCGAGATCACCGCGACGACCTGACGAAGAGTTGTCGACAAGGAGGATTTTTTCGATGGCGAACGCACCCATCAAGAGCCCGCTCAGCCCGGCCGACAAGGAGATCACCGGTAACGCGCTGCAGGCCGCGCTGGTCGACCTGGTCGACCTGTCGCTGATCGCGAAGCAGGCGCACTGGAACGTGGTCGGGTCGAACTTCCGCAGCGTGCACCTGCAGCTCGACGAGCTGGTGGCCACCGCGCGCAACTACGTGGACGAGGTCGCCGAGCGCGCCAACGCGATCGGCATCTCGCCGAACGGCAAGGCCAAGACCGTCGTGGAAAGCTCGGGTCTGAAGGACTACCCGGACAACTGGCAGAGCGTGGAGTCCACGATCGAGAACATCGTGAACATCCTCGCCGACCTGATCCAGCGCATGCGCAAGCGCATCGACGAGACGGACAAGAGCGACCTGGTCACCCAGGACCTGTTCATCGAGATCACGCACGAGCTGGAGAAGGCCCACTGGATGTGGCAGGCGCAGACCGCCTGACCGGCGCACGACGAGGGCCCCGGGAGCGTTCCCGGGGCCCTCGTCGCGTCAGCGCAGCCCGACCGCCTTCATCGCGAAGTGCACCTCCGCCGCGGTCTGCTTGATCGTCTCGGCGATCACCAGCGAGCCGTGACCGGCGTCGTAGCGGTAGAACTCGTACGGCAGGTCGCGCTTGGCCAGCCGCTCCAGGTAGTTCTCGATCTGCCGGATCGGGCAGCGCGGGTCGTTGTCGCCGGCCAGGACCAGCACCGGCGCCTTGACCGCGTCGACGTAGGTGATCGGCGAGCACTCCTGGTACACCGCGGGCACGTCCTCCGGTGACCCGCCGAACAGCGCCCGGTCGAACTGGCGCAGCTGCTCCATCTCGTCCTCGTAGGCGGCGACGTAGTCCGCCACCGGCACGACCGCGACCCCGGCCGCCCACCGGTCGGGCTGGGTGCCCACGGCGAGCAGCGTCAGGTAGCCGCCCCAGGAGGCGCCGGAGACGACCATCCGCGCCGGGTCGCTCAGGCCGCTGGAGACGGCCCAGTCGTACACCGCGGCGACGTCCTCCAGCTCGGTCAGGCCGGGGCGGCCCTCGATCGCGTCGCGCCAGGCCGAGCCGTAGCCGGTGGAGCCGCGGTAGTTGACCTCGACGACGGCGAACCCGGCGTCCAGCCACACCGCGCGGTAGGCGGAGAAGCGGTCCTCGTCGGCCGCGTGCGGGCCGCCGTGCAGGGTGAACACCGTGGGCAGCGGTCCGTCCGGCGCGTTCCGCGGGCGGGCGACCAGCGCGTGGATGCGGCCGCCCGCGCCCTCGACGAACGCGTCGGTGACCGGCGCGGAACCGGGTGCCGGGTCGCCGGGCGGGGTGAGCAGGACGGTGTCGGTACCGTCGGTCGCCCGGGCGCGGATGACGGCGGGCTCCGCGGCGCTGGACCAGGAGTACTCGACCGTGCCGTCGGGGCGCACCCCGGCGCCGCCGATCCGGCCCGGCGGGGTGTCCACAGCGGACAGTTCGCCGGTGGTCAGGTCGTAGCGGTGCAGGGAGCTGCGGGCCTCGTGGAAGTGCACGACGAGCAGCGCGTCGGCCGACGGATACCAGGTGGCGACGACCTCGCCGGGCAGGCCGAGGTCCAGCTCCTGCTCGGTGCCTGCGGCCACGTCCCAGACCAGCAGCTCCTCGCGGCCGCGGCGCTCGTGCAGCACGAGCAGCCGCTGGTCACCGGCGACGGGCGAGAACTCCAGCGGCGTGAGGCCCTTGCCCTCGCCGTCCCACTTGTCGGCGACGGCGTCGAAGTTCGTGGTGTCCAGGACGCGGACCGCGGGGTGACGGGAGTCACCGTGCTCGGCGTGGGAGATGGCGAGCAGCGACTCGTCGCGGGACAGCGCGGCGACGCCGGCGTCCTGCTCGCTGGCGTAGAAGCGGGTGGTCTGCCCGTCGCGGGTGGCGAACAGCTCGCTGCCGTCGTCGGTGGAGACGCCGCTGGCGATGACGCGGTGACCGATCTCGAGCCCGGCCGGGTAGCCGGCGTGGACGCCGGGCAGGGCGGGCTCGGCCGGGCCGCCGTCGAACGGCTGGCGCATCCAGGTGCCGAACTCGTCGCCGTCGGTGTCGTTGAACCACCAGATGGCGCTGCCGTCGGGGGAGGTGGTGGCGTGCAGGGTGCCGTTGGGACGGTCGGTGACCTGGCGGTGCTCGCCGGTGGCGCGGTCCCAGGAGTAGACCTCCCACACGCCGCTGGCGTTGGAGACGTAGATGTTGCGGTCGGGCGCGTCGAGGGACCAGTCCGGCACCGACACGCGCGGGGCGTGGAACCGGGCGCGCCAGCGGGACTCGGCCTCGGGGTCGTCGAAGAGGCGGTCGGGGATGTTCGCGGGCGGGTGCTGGGTAGTCACCCCTCGATCCTGCCAGCTCGTGCCCGTACCGTGTGCGTGTGCTGGAGGGATACGCGCCCGGGTTCGCGCAGGACGCGCTGTCGATCATGGCGTCACGCACCGCAACCGGCCGTGCGGAGTACGTGTTGCGACTGCTGCGGCCGGGCATGCGCGTGCTCGACGTGGGGTGCGGCCCGGGCACGATCACGGCGGGCTTCGCGACGATCGCCGGGCCGGGCAACGTGGTGGGGCTGGACCGGGAGCCGGGCCAGTTCCCGGAATCGTCCACAGTGGAGTTCGTGGCCGGGGACGTGTACGCGTTGCCGGTGGCGGAGGAGAGCGTGGACGTGGTGTTCGCGCACGCGTTGTTCGAGCACTTGGCGCGTCCCGCCGATGCCCTTGCCGAAATCCGCCGGGTGTTGCGGTCCGGCGGCATCCTGGCGTTGTCCACTTCGGACTGGTCGCGCGCGCGGCTGCGCCCGGGCACGGCGAACGTCGCTGCCGCTCTGCGGGGCCACTACCTGCTCTGCCGCCGGGCGGGCGGCGACCCGTTCGCCGGGAAGCACGTGGCGTCGTGGGTCACCGCGGCTGGTTTCCGGGACGTCCGCACCCACGGCCGCTTCCGGGCCGACATGAGCTACCGCCAGCTGGCGCGTTACGTGGAGTCACGCTTGGACGCCGCGCTGAGCGCCTCCCCGCTGGACCGCGACCAGCTGGCCTCCGCCGCCCGCTCCGCCTGGGCCTGGTCGCACACCGGCGACGGCGACTTCACGCAGTACTGGGTAGAGCTGCTGGCCGTCAAGTAGCCGCTACGCGGGTATCCGAAAGCGCCGGCTTCGCTCCGCTACGCCCCGGCACCCCCACCCGCCCCGATCTCGATTGTTCGGTTGCCGAGCAGCGGCGTCAAGGCGGGAAAGAGTACCTTGACCCCGCTACTCGGCAACCGAAGAAGGCTGGGGATCGGGTCCGGAGGGGGTGTGGTTGGAGGAGGCGGACACCACCTCACACGGCCGCCGGTTAGGGAGACGGCGAAAACCGGCTCTGCTCCGCTACGCCCGGCGCGGATGTCGCCCCGCGACACGCGCCACACGCGGCACCCAACCCACTCACCACGCAAATCGCGGGGGGTCCAGGGGGCTTGCCCCCTGGCGGGGGTCTGGGGGTTCGACCCCCAGAGAACACAAAGGAAAATCCCCCGTCCGCCAGCTTTACGGCGGACAGGGGATCCCCGGATTTTCCGTCGGGGTGGCGGGATTTGAACCCACGACCTCCTCGACCCGAACGAGGCACGCTACCAAGCTGCGCCACACCCCGATGTACTGCTTAGCGGGTCGAAGAAGAGTTTAGCGGATGTCGCTGGGGGCTTTGCGGGGGGTGGCCTTGGAGGCGTTCGTCGTGGTCTGGCCGCGTTCGACCAGGGTCAACAGGGTCGCTTCGGGTGGGCAGGCGAAGCGGGCGGGGGCGTAGGGGG
>NZ_PQHY01000056.1:0-47575 GCF_003385175.1 Amycolatopsis ruanii | reverse complement strand
GGTGGTGCTTTTGCCGCTGGCGGTGGTCACGTGGGTCGACGCGGCGGGAGGGGGGGCGGGGCGGGCCAGGCGGTGGTGGCCGGCCGGTGCCCGGGGGCGGTGGGTCACGCTGGTGGTCGTGGGCCTCGCGCTCGTGTGGTGGGTGGGGCGGAACCTGCCGTTCGCGCCGTTCACCGGGTTGTCCGCGTACGCGTGAGACCATGGGGACGTGAGTCTTTATCGCGACACCGGTGTGGTGCTGCGGGTCCACAAGCTGGGTGAGGCGGACCGCATCATCACCTTCCTCACGCGGCGCTACGGCAAGGTCCGGGCCGTCGCGAAGGGGGTGCGCCGCACGACGTCGCGGTTCGGGGCGCGGCTGGAGCCGTTCGGGCACGTCGACGTGCAGTTCTACACCGGCCGCACCCTGGACGTGATCACGCAGGTCCAGACGGTCGACGCGTTCGCGCTGCCGCTCGTGGGCGACTACCAGCGCTACACGGCGGCCAGCGCGATCGCCGAGACCGCCGACCGGCTCACCGTCGAGGAGGGTGAGCCGGCGATGCGGCTGTACCTGCTGGTCGTCGGGGCGCTGCGGGCGCTGGCCGACGGTCAGCGGGACGCCTCGCTGGTCCTGGACGCGTTCCTGCTGCGCGCGATGTCGTTCGCCGGGTGGGCGCCCGCCATCACCGAGTGCGCCCGCTGCGGCCTGCCCGGCCCGCACGCCGCGTTCAACGTGCAGGCCGGCGGCTCGCTGTGCGGCGACTGCCGGGTCGCGGGCTCGGTGCACCCGGCGCCGGAGGTGCTGGTCCTGCTGGAGTCGCTGCTGCACGGCGACTGGGACGTCGCGGAGGCGTCGGTCCCCGCGGCCCGCCGGGACGCCAGCGGCATCGTCGCCGCTCACCTGCAGTGGCACCTGGAGCGGCAGCTGAAGTCGTTGCCGCTCGTCGAGAGGCGTGCCAGGGAGCTCCAGCCGGGCAAGTAGGGTCGGAAGCCGCAACCCGAGGCAGTGGGAGGATCAGGTGCGGCTCAAGGCACGTGCGGTGAGTTCGGCTGCGGTGGAACTGCGGGCCCCGGACCCGCACCCGTCCGGCGCGAAGCCGCCGGCGATCCCCGCCGAGCTGGTGCCCAACCACGTCGCCCTCGTGATGGACGGCAACGGCCGCTGGGCCAACCAGCGCGGCCTGCCGCGGATCGAGGGGCACAAGCGCGGTGAGGCCGTGATGATCGACGTCGCCAGCGGCGCGGTCGAGCTGGGCGTCAAGTGGCTCTCGGTGTACGCGTTCTCGACGGAGAACTGGAAGCGCAGCCCCGACGAGGTGCGGTTCCTGATGGGCTTCAACCGCGACACGATCCGCCGTCAGGTCGACTACCTGGGCTCGATCGGCGTGCGGATCCGGTGGGCCGGGCGCGCGCCGCGGCTGTGGCGCAGCGTCATCAAGGAGCTGCAGGCCGCCGAGGAGAAGACCAGGCACAACACGCTCATGAACATGACGATGTGCGTGAACTACGGGGGACGCGCGGAGATCGTGGACGCGGCCCGTCAGGTGGCGCGGCTGGCCGCCGAGGGCAAGATCAACCCGGACAAGGTGGACGAGCGGATGCTCGCCAAGTACCTGTACCAGCCGGACATGCCCGACGTGGACCTGTTCCTGCGGCCCTCCGGTGAGCTGCGGACGTCGAACTTCATGCTCTGGCAGTCGGCCTACGCGGAGTTCGTGTTCCAGGACACGCTCTTCCCGGACTTCGACCGCCGCCAGCTGTGGGCGGCGTGCGAGGAGTACGCGCGCCGGGACCGCCGGTTCGGGGCCGCGGTGGACGCGGCGAAGGGGGCGTCGTGAACACGGAGGCGGCCGACACGGCGGAGCTGCTGAGCCGGGCCCGGGAAGCGCTCGAAACGTACCTGGAGGTCCACGTCGATGATGACGGTGCGCTGACGTTCTCCCACAACGGCGTGCCGTGCGTGGTGCAGTCGACGCAGCTCGCGGAGGGCCTGACGGTGCTCAGCCTGACCTGCGTGGTCGGCTGGGACCTGCCCGACGACCCGGCCTTCGCGGCGAAGGCGGCCGAGCGGGCGGGCCAGGGCCTGTTCGGAACGCTGGGGGTGCAGCACGCGGAGCGCGGGCTGGACCTGACGCTGCGGTACGCGTTCCCCGCGCAGGGGCTGGAGATCTCCGCGCTGGGGACCCTGCTGATGCTGGTGGTCTCGACGGCGTCCCAGCTGCGCTCCGAGCTGACCTGACCCCGGCCGGGGTGGTGTGAGCGGCAGCCGCTCTCGCTCGGCGGCCCCGCGCACCCGCTGCACGCTGAGACAGCGCGAAAGGACCGCCTCACCGAACGGCCCACCACGAACCGGCCCCTCACTCACGCGACCTCGCCGAGCTGGAGTGGCTGCGGGCTGCCTGTGCCGGTCACGCGACCGCGCCGGGCCGGAGCTGCCTGTGCCGGTCACACGGTCGCGCCGGGCCGGAGCTGCCTGTGCTGGTTACGCGACCGCGCCGGGCCGGAGCTGCCTGTGCCGGTCACACGGTCCCACGGAGCCGGAGCTGCCTCTGCCAGTCACACGGTCCCACGGAGCCGGAGCTACCTCTGCCACTCACGCGACCGCGCCGGGCCGCACCTGCCACCCACGCGACCTCGCCCAGCCAAGCGGCTACCCGCCGCGCGCCGGTCAGCATCAACCGCCTCTCGTCCCGGCCTGCCGCGGGTCCAGTGGCCACCCTCCCGCCCCAGCACGAACGGTCCACTCGCGCACCAAACTTCTCCACGAAATGGTCATCTCGTGCGCCTCACTACACGAGATGGTCCACTCGTCGACCCGGCCCGCCGTTCCTGTCGCCCGTCCCTGGCAGTATCGGCCCCGTGAGCGAAGTACTGGACCGAACCGAGCCCGAGGGCAAGCGGCGCCGGGGGCGGGTCACCTCCATCGAGGTGCTCTGCGCCCTCCTGATCGTCGCCGTCCTCGGGCAGGGCTGGCTGCGCGACGTGCTCGACGTGCCCGCCCTGCGGACCGGGTCCACGGTGTTCGTCGCGGTGTGCGTCCAGGCCCTGCCCTTCCTCGTGCTCGGCGTCCTGATCAGCGGGGCGATCGCGGCGTTCGTCCCGGCACGTGTCCTGCGCCGGGTCATCCCGCGGAACCAGGCGGGCGCGGTGGGCGTCGCGGGCCTGGCCGGCGTCGCCCTGCCCGGTTGCGAGTGCGCGTCGGTGCCGGTGGCGCGCCGCCTCATCGGCCAGGGGGTCGCCCCGGCCGCCGCGCTCACCTTCCTGCTCGCCGCCCCGGCGGTGAACCCGGTGGTGCTCGTCGCCACCGCGGTCGCCTTCCCCGGCGAGCCGGCGATGGTGCTCGCCCGGTTCCTCGGCTCCTTCGCGACCGCCGTCGTCATGGGCCTGCTCTGGGCGCGGTGGGGCAAGCTCGACTGGATCGTCCAGCGCGCCCTGGAACGGCTGCCCGAGGGCGGCGGGAAGTGGCGCACCTTCGCCGAAACCGCGCGCGCCGACCTGGTCGAGTCGGCCGGGTTCCTGGTGCTCGGCGCGCTCATCGCCGCCGCCATGAACGTCCTCGTGCCCGCCGCCTGGTTCGAGGTCCTGAGCAACCAGATCGTGCTGGGCGTGCTGGTGATGGCCGTCCTCGCGGTCGTGCTCGCCCTGTGCAGCGAGGCCGACGCGTTCGTGGCCGCCTCCCTCACCGCGCTCCCGCTGCTGCCGCGGCTGGTGTTCCTGGTGGTCGGCCCGGCGATCGACGTGAAGCTGTTCGCGCTGCAGGCGGGCACCTTCGGGCGCTCGTTCGCGGTACGGTTCGCCCCGGTGACGTTCGTCGTGGCGACCGCTTGCGCGGTGATCGTCGGGGTCCTCGTCCTGGGAGGTGCGAGATGATCCAGCAACAGCCACGGGCCGGGCTCGCGGTGGCATCGGCCGCGCTCGGCGCCGTCGGGGTCGTGATGGCCATGTCGGTGTGGGTGACCTGGGCGTTCGTCCGGCCGCGCGCCGGGGACGCGCTGCCGTCACCGCTGGCCGTCGTGCTCACGCTGGTGCTCGGCGCGCTGTGGGTCCTGATCCTGGTGATGGCGGTGCTGGCCGTCCTGTTCGGCGTCCTCAGCCGCGACGCCGCGGGTGGGCTGGCCCGGGCCGGGATCGCGTTCGGGGCGGTCGCTGCGCTGCTCGCGATGGCCGGTGCCGTCGCGTTCGTGGTCTCCGCGGCCGACTGGCTGACGATCGTGCCGGCACGGTAGGGGAGGGACCTGGTGCGTCGCGAAACGCAGAACATCCTGCTGGTGCTGCTCGGCGGGGCGCTGCTCAAGATCGGCATCAACGGCGACTACCTGCGCTACGTCAAACCCGCGCAGCAGCCGTGGGTGGTCGCCGGGGGCGCGGTGATCCTGCTGCTCGGCGCGGTCGCGATCGTCCGGGACGTGCTGACCGCCCGCCAGACCAGGACGGTCACCGGGGGACAGGACCACGACGACCCGGCGCGGTCGGCCACCCATCAGGCCGGGACGGACACCGCCGGGCACGACCACCACCACCCGGCGCGGTCGGCGTGGCTGCTGGTCGTCCCGGTGCTGGCGGTGTTCCTCGTCGCCCCGCCCGCGCTCGGCTCCGACTCGGTCATCCGCACCTCGGCGGGCGCGCCCCGCTCAGCGGTCGCCCAGGACGCCGCCGCCTTCCCACCGCTGCCGGCCGGGGACGTGGTGCCCCTGACCCTCACCGAGTTCGTCACCCGCGCCGGCTGGGACTCCCGCGGCTCGCTCAACGGCCGCACGGTCCGGCTGAGTGGTTTCGTCGTGCACGCGAAGGAGGGCGTCCTGCTGGCCCGGATGGTGATCCGGTGCTGCGCGGCCGACGCCTCCCCGATGACGGTCCGCCTGACCGGCCCACAAGCGGCCCGCTTCCCCGACGACAGCTGGCTGGAGGTGACAGGCCAACTCGTCCCCGGCACGGCAACCGCCGCGAACGGCTACACCCCGGACGTCACGGTCACCGCACTCCAGCCGATCCCCGCACCCCAGGACGCCTATGAGTACTAGCTCCCGCTGAGGGATGCCCGCGCCCCGCGCGGGGAGTGGTTCCGGCCCCGCCGCGGCTGACGAGGAACCGCGCCCAGCCACGGTTCCAGCCCCCGCGCGCCCCTGGGGCTGCGCCCGCGAACCCGGACAGCGTCGCCCGGCCACCACCCAGGCATCCGGCTACCCGGGCCGGCGACCGAACCTAGCTCCCCAACCGCTTCGTGCACTCCGCGCACGTGCCGACGATCTCCACCGTGTGCCGGATGTCCGAGAAGCCGTTGCCGGACGCGACCTTCTCCGCCCAGCGCTCCACCGCCGGACCCTCCACCTCCACCGTGAAACCGCAGTGCCGGCAGACCAGGTGATGATGGTGGTGCGTCGAGCAGCGGCGGTAGATCGCCTCGCCGGACTCGGTTCGCAGCACGTCCACCTCGCCGGCCTCGGACAGGGACTGCAGCGTCCGGTACACCGTGGTCAGGCCGATGCCGTCGCCACGTTTGCGCAGCTCGTCGTGCAGTTCCTGCGCCGACCGGAAGTCGTCGACCTCCGACAGCAGGTCGACCACGGCCGCGCGCTGCTTCGTCGACCGGCGGCCGGGCACCGGCGCCCGGCGAACCTCGCTACTCGTCATGAACCCTCCTGGACGTGGGCCACCGCGTCCATCACGATGTGCGCCAGATGATCGTCCACGAGCCGGTAGACCACCTCACGGCCCCGGCGCTCACCTCGCACCACACCGGCCGCCTTGAGCACGCGCAGATGCTGGCTGATCAACGGCTGCGCCACGTCGAGCGCGTCGACCAGCTCGTGCACGCACCGGTCGGCGTCCCGCAGCTGGAGCACGATCGCGATGCGCACCGGCGCCGACAGGGCCCGCAGCAGCTCACCGGCCTCGGACAGCGTCGCGGCGGGCTGGGGCGGCGTGCGTGGCTTCAGCTCGTCGGCGGCGTGGACCTGGTCGGCGTCGTCGGGCAATCCGGGCAACGCGGCGTCCGGACGAGCCATCGGCATAGCCATCTCCAGCCTCGTGTCAGTCGGTATCACCCCATCCTAGTGTTCTCCCGGTAGTGGTTGCCGTTATCGCCTCCCCCTCGCCATGTCAAGCCCCGCGCCGGGCCGCGACGAGGGCCGGATACGCTGAACGGAACCGATAACCGTCCCCGCATCTGATGGAGAGCGTGGAGTGCCCGCCAACATTGAGACCGTCGTCAGCCTGTGCAAGCGTCGTGGCTTCGTCTTCCCGAGCGGGGAGATCTACGGCGGAACCCGGTCGGCGTGGGACTACGGACCGCTCGGCGTCGAGCTCAAGGAGAACATCAAGCGCCAGTGGTGGCGCACGATGGTCCAGAGCCGCGACGACGTCGTCGGCCTCGACTCCTCCGTGATCCTGCCCCGCCAGGTGTGGGTGGCCTCCGGTCACGTCAACGCCTTCCACGACCCGCTCGTCGAGTGCACCGCGTGCCACCGCCGCTTCCGCTCCGACCAGCTGGCCGAGGACTACAGCGCCCGCACCGGCAAGGAGACCTCCGAGGACGACCTGTCCGACGTCCCCTGCCCGAACTGCGGCACCCGCGGCCAGTACACGCCGCCGCGCGAGTTCAACATGATGCTCAAGACGCACCTGGGCCCGGTCGAGTCCGAGGAGGGCCTGCACTACCTCCGCCCGGAGACCGCGCAGGGCATCTTCGTGAACTTCCTCAACGTGCTGACCACGTCGCGGAAGAAGCCGCCGTTCGGCATCGGCCAGATCGGCAAGTCGTTCCGCAACGAGATCACGCCCGGCAACTTCATCTTCCGCACCCGCGAGTTCGAGCAGATGGAGATGGAGTTCTTCGTCGAGCCGGGCGAGGACGAGCGCTGGCACCAGTACTGGATCGACCTGCGCACCGAGTGGTACACCGACCTCGGCATCAACCGCGGCAACCTGCGGCACTACGAGCACCCGAAGGAGAAGCTGTCGCACTACTCGAAGCGCACCGTCGACATCGAGTACCGCTTCGGTTTCTCCGCCGGCCAGGAGTGGGGTGAGCTCGAGGGCATCGCGAACCGCACCGACTTCGACCTCACCACGCACTCCAACCACTCCGGCGTCGACCTGGCCTACTTCGACCAGGCCACCAAGGAGCGCTACCGGCCGTTCGTCATCGAGCCGGCCGCCGGTGTGGGCCGCCCGATGATGGCGTTCCTGCTGGACGCCTACCACGAGGACGAGGTGCCCAACGCCAAGGGCGGCGTCGACAAGCGCGTCGTGCTCAAGCTCGACCCGCGCCTGGCGCCGTTCAAGGTCGCGGTGCTGCCCCTGTCCCGCAACGCCGACCTGACGCCGAAGGCGAAGGACCTGGCCGCCCAGCTGCGCCGCAACTGGAACGTCGACTTCGACGACGCCGGCTCGATCGGCAAGCGCTACCGCCGCCAGGAGGAGGTCGGCACCCCGTTCTGCGTCACCGTGGACTTCGACACGCTCGAGGACCAGGCCGTGACGGTGCGGGAGCGCGACAGCATGCAGCAGGAGCGCGTGGCGATCGACAAGGTGGAGGCCTACCTCGCCGCCCGGCTCCCCGGCTGCTGACGAAGACCGTTCGAAAGCCCTGGTCACGCACTGTGTGACCAGGGCTTTTCGGTATGCGGGTGGAATCGGCGCCGGCGCGCCGTCGCGCGCATCCGCCGGCGCCCTGGTCACGACCGCACCCGGGCCGCGCGGGCGGCGGCGGCCCCGGGAGTGCGCGAGCCGCTACCGCGGCGGGCCGGGCGAGCCACCACCCGTGGCCGCGATGCGCGCGGGCCGCGGCGGGCGAGCCGCCCACTGCGGCGCGGGGTGCGCGAGCCGCCCACCGTGGCCGGGCGGGCGAGGCCGCGACGCGGCCGGGGTGCGCGAGCCGCTACCGCGGCCGGGGTGCGCGAGCCGCCCACTGCGGCGCGGGGTGCGCGAGTCGCCCACCGTGGCCGGGCGGGCGAGGCCGCTACCGCGGCCGCGACGCGCGAGCCGCTACCGCGGCCGCGACGCGCGAGCCGCTACCGCGGCCGCGACGCGCGAGCCGCTACCGCGGCCGCGACGCGCGAGCCGCTACCGCGGCCAGGGCCCGTCAGCCGCCACTGCGGCCGGTCACCACACCGCCCGGCCCGCCACCGTGCTCACCCGGCGGCGTCGCCGGCCGCACCCGAGGGCTCCCCAGGTGCGGTCGCTGGGCTCAGAGCCTCCTGAAGTAGAACGTCGTCGGCTTCAGCGTCCCTGCCGGGTCGGCGGCGTAGTCCGGCACCGTGCCGGCCTCCGTCCAGCCCGCCGACTCATACAGCCGCGACGCGGGGCTGCCGGTCTCCGTGTCCAGCACCAGCAGCGTGATCCCGGCCCCACGAGCGCCGCGTTCGGCCTCCGTCAGCAGTGCCCGGCCCAGCCCGCGGCCCCGTGCGTCGCGGTGGACCAGCAGTTTCGCCAGCTCCGCGCGGTGCGGCGCGTTCGGCAACCGGGCCGGCCGGACCTGCACCGTGCCCACCAGGCGGGAGCCGTCCCACGCCGCCCAGACCAGGACGCGCCCCTCGGCCACCTCACCGGCCAGCTCCTTCCACCACGCCTCGGCCGCCGACGCCTCGAGCGGTGCCAGGAACCCGACGGACGCGCCGCCGTTGGTGCAGTCGGCGAGCACCTCCGCCAGCGCGGGCACCGCGTCGGCGAACTCCGCCGCGGACAGTCGCGTGATCACGGCATCACCAGGACCAGCAGGTAACGGGCCGCCTCGGGACCTGAACACCGGAACCGCGTCGGCCCCCACAGCCGGAACCGCAGGCAGTCACCGGGGCCCAGCGCGTGCGTCTCGCCCTCGACGGTCAGCTCCAGGGTCCCCTCGAGCACCCACACGTGCTGCTCCAGCCCGGGCACGGACGGCGCGTCGTACCGGATGTCCGCCCCCGGTCGCAGCGTGCCCTCGACGACCGCGGCCCGCAGCGCCGGGTGCGGCGGCGACACCGAACGGCGCACGAACCCGCTGTCCTCGTCGGTCCACACGCTCTGCGCCGAAGCCCGCACGACCTGCGCGCCCTCGGCCTCCACCTCGGTCAGCAGGCGCGACATCGGCCGCTCGTACACGGTGCACAGCTTGCCCAGCAGGGACGCGGTCGGGCTGATCTCGCCGCGTTCCACCCGGGACAGCGTCGACCGGCTGATTCCCGAGCGGTCCGCGAGGTCGTCGAGCGACCAGCCCCGTTGCGCCCGCAGCTCCGCCAGGCGCGCGGCCAGGCGATCCTCCATCGTTCTCACATCGGGGAGCATATCCCATATCTGGGAAACGAGCCCTGACACTTGTCACGGTCAGGTCGTGACGCTCGGCCTGCGAACCGCGGCCGTCGCGGCGGCACGCTGAGCACATGGACGGAACACAGACCCTGACCCGGGCCGCGGTGCGGCTGTCGGGCCTGCGCAAACACTACGGCGAGGTGCGTGCCGTGGACGGTGTCGACCTCACCATCGCACCGGGCGAGGTGGTCGCGCTGCTCGGCCCGAACGGCGCCGGGAAGTCGACGACCGTCGACATGCTGCTCGGCCTGACCACCCCCGATTCCGGTGAGGTGTCGATCTTCGGCGCGACCCCGGCCGAGGCCGTGTCCCGCGGCGCGATCGGCGCCATGCTCCAGGGCGCCGCGCTGCTGGACGACGCGACCGTCGGCGAAATGGTCGGCATGATCGCTTCGCTGCACCGCAAGCCGATGCCCGTTGCCGAGGCCCTGCGCCGTGCGGGCATCGAGGACCTGGCGAACCGGCGCGGCACCAAGCTCTCCGGCGGCCAGAAGCAGCGCGTGCGGTTCGCCGTGGCCCTCGTCAGCGACCCGGACCTGCTCGTCCTCGACGAGCCGACCGCCGCGATGGACGTCCCGAGCCGGCGCGAGTTCTGGAAGTCCATGCACGCCTACACCAACACCGGCCGCACCGTGCTGTTCGCGACGCACTACCTGGAGGAGGCCGAGGAGTACGCCGACCGCGTGGTGCTGATGCGCGCCGGGCGGATCGTCGCGGACGGCTCCGTCGCGGAGGTGCGCGCCCTGGCCAGCGGCCGCACCCTGCGCGCCGCCGGACCGGGCGCCACCGCGGCGGCGGTCGCGGACCTGCCCGGCGTCACCGAACACGAGGTGCGCGGCGGCCGGATCGCGGTGTCCACATCGGACTCGGATGCCACCCTGCGGGCCCTGCTGGCCCGCTTCCCGGACGCGCACGACATCGAGATCACCGCGATCGGGCTGGAAGGCGCCTTCCTCACCCTGACCGCCGACGACGAGGAGGACCAGCGATGAGCCTGAAGTTCCTGACCCTGGAGATCCGCCGCGTGCTGCGCTCGACGCGGTTCCTGGTCTTCACGGTGGCGTTCCCGGCGCTGATGTTCCTGCTCTACGTCGGCATCTTCGCCCACGGCGACCAGGACGCCGTCGCGCCGCTGATGGTCGGCATGACATCGTTCGGCGCCATGTCGGCGGCGCTGTTCATCGGCACCCGGGTGGCCGTCGAGCGCAAGGCCGGCTGGCAGCGGCAGCTGCGGCTGACCCCGCTCACCGGCGCCGGCTACCTCACCGCGAAGGCCGCGACGGGCCTGACGCTCGCGCTCGCGCCGGTGGTCCTCGTGCCGCTGGTCGGGGCGCTCACGCAGGGCGTGTCCCTGGACGTGGGCAGCTGGCTGCGGGTCACCCTGGGGGTGTGGCTCGCCGCGATCCCGTTCGCGCTGATCGGGCTGCTCATCGGGCAGGTCGGCACGGCCGACTCGGTCCAGCCGATCACGCAGCTGGTCATGCTGCCGATGGCCCTGCTGGGCGGCATCTTCATCCCGATCGAGGCGATGCCGCACTGGCTGCTGCAGATCTCGCACGCGCTGCCCAGCTACTGGATGGCGCAGGTCGGCCGCGGCACGGTGACCACCGACCTGACCACCAGCCTCGGCCAGGACGTGCTGTGGCTGGCGGCGTGGACCGTGGCCGTCGGGATCGCCGTGGTCCGGCGCTACCGTAAGGACTCCGCGCGGGTGTGATGGGGAGAAGCACGGTGGCCGACGACAGGGCGCAGTGGTGGAACGAGCACGCCGCCGGACGGCCCAGCCCGAAGTTCGTGCGCCGCTGGCCGCTGGCCGGGACGATCTTCTACCTGGCCAGCGCCGTGCCGGTCGGCCAGCGCCTGGACCCGCTGCTCATCGTGCTGCTGGTGGCCTACGGCGCCACCTACGTGAGCTTCCCGTACTTCCTGCTGTCGAACCGCCGGTTGCGGGTCCGGTTGCCGTTCGCGGTGCTGATGCTCGCGCTCGGGTGGGCGGTGCTGCTCCAGGGCACCAGCATCTACATGCTCCTCTACGCCACGCTCGCGATCGCGATGAGCATGCCGCCCGGATGGGTGCTGGTGTTCGACGGCGCGGCGCTCGCCGGGTGCGGGGTGCTGCTGCTCGTCCACGACAACGTGCCGGGCACGCCGTCGGACATCGGCGCCGTCGTGGGCCTCACCACGACGGCGTTCTTCATGGGCCGGCTGTCCCAGACCGTGCGGCGGCTCCGGCGGGCCAACGAGGAGATCGCCGTGCTGGCCGTGAGCGCGGAACGGGAACGGCTGGCGCGGGACCTGCACGACATCCTCGGCCACAGCCTCACCACCATCGCGGTCAAGGCCGGCCTGGCGCGGCGGCTGATCGAGACCGCGGCCGACCCGGGCCGGGCGGTCAGCGAGATCCGCGAGGTCGAGGGGCTGGCGCGCAGCGCGTTGTCGGACGTCCGCGCGACGGTGTCGGAGTACCGCGAGGTGTCGCTGTCGGCCGAGCTGGTGGGGGCGCGCGCGGCGCTGCGGGCCGCCGAGATCGCGGCGGAGCTGCCGAGCGCGGTGGACAACGTGCGGCCGGAGCTGCAGAGCGTCTTCGGGTACGTGCTGCGGGAGGCGGTGACCAACGTGCTGCGGCATTCCGCCGCGACCCGGGTCAAGGTACGGCTGGGGCGGAACTGGATGGAGATCTCCGACAACGGCCGCGGCGGCGAGCCGGACAGGGCGGGCAACGGGTTGCGCGGGCTGGCGGAGCGCCTGGCCGAGCTGGGTGGCACGCTGCAGGTCCGGGCGCGGCCCGGGGAGGGGTTCCAGTTGCGGGCCGAGGTGCCCGTGGCGACGCCGGTGGAGGTTGCGTGATCCGGGTGCTGCTGGCCGACGACCAGGCGATGGTGCGGGGCGCGCTGGCGACCGTGCTCGGCCTGGAGCCGGACATCGAGGTGGTCGGCCAGGTCGGGTCGGGCGACGAGGTGCTGGCCGCGGCGACGGAGACCGCGCCGGACGTGGCGCTGCTCGACGTCCAGATGCCGGGCAAGGACGGCCTGACCGCGGCTGCCGAGCTGCACGCGGCGCTGCCGTCGTGCGGGATCATCGTGTGCACGACGTTCGGCAGGCCCGGGTACCTCGCGCGGGCGATGGCCGCGGGGGCGGCCGGGTTCGTGGTGAAGGACTCGCCGCCGGAACAGCTCGTCGACGCGGTCCGCCGGGTCCACACCGGACTGCGCGTGGTCGACCCGGCGCTGGCCGCCGAGTCGCTGGCGACCGGGGCGAGCCCGCTGACGCCACGGGAGCACGAGGTGCTGCGGGCGGCCGGCGACGGCGGCACGGTGTCCGATGTGGCCCGGCGCCTGCACCTGTCCGAGGGGACCGTGCGCAACCACCTGTCCGCCGCGATCGGCAAGACCGGCGCCCGCACGCGGGCCGAGGCGGTCCGGTTGGCGGAGGAGCGCGGCTGGCTGTGAGGGCCCGTCTGGGAGGATGGCCGGGATGGGTGATCGGGTGAGCTGGGTGCGCCGGGCCGTGCTGGGCACGGTGCTGGTGCTGGTGATGGTGGTCGGCGGGACGGCGTTCCGGGTGTGGCAGGTCGCGCGCGAGGACGACCGCACGCACGCCGACGCGATCGTGGTGCTCGGCGCGGCGCAGTACAACGGGAAGCCGTCGCCGATCTTCCAGGCGCGGCTGAAGCACGCGATGCAGCTGTACGAGGACGGGGTGGCCGAGAAGATCGTCACCGCGGGCGGCAACAAGGCCGGCGACGCCTACACCGAGGCGACGGCCGGGGCGAACTGGCTGATCGAGCAGGGCGTGCCACGCTCGGCGACGCTGGCGGTCGGCGAGGGCAGCGACACGCTCGGCAGCCTGCGCGCGGTGGCCGGCGTGTTCGGCGAGCGGGGCTGGCGGACCGCGGTGCTCGTCAGCGACCCGTGGCACTCCCTGCGGGCCCGCACGATGGCCAACGACGCGGGCCTGCAGACGTGGACCTCGCCGACGCACAGCGGGCCCATCGTGCAGACCCGGGAGACGCAGTTCGCCTACATCTACCGGGAGACCGGGGCGCTGCTGTTCTACCGGCTGACCAAGACCCCGGCGGACAACATCGGCGGGACGGGGTTGGGCTGAGGTTCGGGGAGGTAACCCCGGCGGGCTCGGTCTTCGGGGCCGGCTCCCGCTGGACTCCGCCGGCACCGGCTGTGTCTTCGGCGCTGGGCCGCGGGACTGTTCGGTGCTGGTCCGCGGGACTGGCCGCCCCCGGTTCGTCCCACCGCACCCAGCCCTCACTGGCTGCGGTTTCGGCGCCGGTCGGGGCCGCGGGACTGGTCGCCCTGTTCTTTCGACCTCGGCTGCGCTCGTGGGTGGGGTGCGGCGGCTGGAACGGCCGTCCCCGGTTCACCGCCGCAGCCTGCCCTCACGGGCTGTGTCTTCGGCGCTGGTCCGGCCGCGAGGCCGGTCACCCTCTACCCAGGGCTGCGCTCGTGGGTGGGGTGCGGCGGCTGGAACGGCCGTCCCCGGTTCACCGCCGCAGCCTGCCCTCACGGGCTGTGTCTTCGGCGCTGGTCCGGCCGCGAGGCCGGTCACCCTCTACCCAGGGCTGCGCTCGTGCGTGCGGCGCGGCGGCTGGAAGGGCCGTCCCCCGGTTCACCCGGCCGCAGGCTGCCCTCGCTGGCTGTGTCTTCGGGGCCGCGAGGCGGGTCCCCTTTACCCCCGGCTGTGCTCGTGGGTGCGGTGCGGCGGTTGAAAGGCCGTCCCCGGTTCACCGCGCCGCAGCCCGCCCTCACCGGCTGTGTCTTCGGCGCCGGTCCGGGCCGCGAGGCCGGTCACCCTCTACCCCCCGCCGCGCACGTGGGTGCGGCGCGCCCGCCGGACCCACCGTCCCCGGCTTCCAGTCGCGCCCGCACGAGTGCGCATCTCGTGTGTCCTGGTCAGAACCCTGCCCACGAGCCCCGGAATTGTCGGTGGGTGCCCGTAGAGTTGCGGGGTGTACAGCGAGCACGATCGACAGCGGTGGCTCGGCGAAGCGCCGAAGCGGGCGGCGCTCACCGGGTCGCGGCCGGACGGCCGGAGTGCGTTCGCGCGGGACCGGGCGCGCGTCCTGCACTCCGCGGCGCTGCGCCGGCTGGCGGGCAAGACCCAGGTGGTGGGGCCTGGGGAGGGCGCCGAGGTCAGCGGGGTGCCGCGCACGCGGTTGACGCACTCGCTGGAGGTCGCGCAGATCGGGCGCGGCATCGCCGAGGAGCTGGGGGCCGATCCGGACCTGGTGGACACGGCGGGGCTGGCGCACGACATCGGGCACCCGCCGTTCGGGCACAACGGCGAGCGGGCGCTCGACGAGGTGGCGCAGGTGTGCGGCGGGTTCGAGGCGAACGCGCAGACGCTGCGCATCCTCACCCGGCTGGAGCCGAAGGTCGGCTCGGCCGGGCTGAACCTGACGCGCGCGTGCCTCGACGCGGCGACGAAGTACCCGTGGCCGCGGCGGCCGGGCACGGCGAAGTTCGGGGTGTACGACGACGACCGGGAGGTGTTCGACTGGATGCGGGAGGGTGCGCCGGAGGGCCGCACCTGCCTGGAGGCGCAGATCATGGACTGGGCCGACGACGTGGCGTACTCGGTGCACGACGTCGAGGACGGCGTGCTGGCGGGCCGGTTGTCGTTGTCGGTGCTGGCCGACCCGGGGGAGCGGGCGGCGGTGGCCGAGCTGGCGGCCAAGCACTTCTCACGGCTGTCGGTGTCAGCGCTGGAGGGTGCCGCGCGTGACCTGCTCGATTTGCCCGTCGTGGCCGAGCTGGCGCGGCCCGGTTTCGACTCGACGCCGCAGGGGCAGATCGCGCTGAAGCGGATGACGAGCGAGCTGGTCGGCCGGTTCGCGTCCGCCGCGGTCACCGGAACGCGCGCGGAGCACGGCGACGGCCCTCTCACCCGCTACGACGCGTGCCTGGTGATGCCCGAACGCGTGGCGGCGGAGGTCGCGCTGTTGAAGGCGCTGGCGCTGCGGTACGTCATGAGCGACCCGCGCAGGCTGGCCATGCAGGCCGGCCAGCGCGAAATGCTGGCCGAACTGGTGACGATCCTGGCCGAGCGCGCGCCGGACCCGCTGGAAGCCGCGTTCCACCCCGCCTGGCACGCCGCCCCGGACGACCCCGCGCGGCTCCGCGTGGTGATCGACCAGGTCGCCTCCCTGACGGACGCCCAGGCGCACGCCTGGCACCGCTGGCACACCGGGCGCCACTGAGGCCCCGGCCGTGACGTGCCGGCCGTTCCCGGCCGGGCGTGAGACGCTGTCGGCGGCCGTTGGGTTGTCCACAGGGAACGCTGCGACGGCCAGGCGCACGCCTGGCACCGCTGGCACACCGGGCGCCACTGAGGCCCCGGCCGTGACGTGCCGGCTGCTCCCAGCCGGGCGTGAGACGCTGTCGGCGGCCGTTGGGTTGTCCGCACGGAATGTGCGACGGCCAGGCGCACGCCTGGCACCGCTGGCACACCGGACGCCACTGAGCCCCCGCCGTGACGTGCCGGCCGCTCCCAGCCGGGCGCGAGACGCTGCTGGCGGCGGTTGGGTTCTCCGCATGGAATGCTTGCGGCGAGAAGGCGCGTCGACCGATTCCCGGTGGCTGGCCGGGCGCCGGTGGGATTGCCCGCCACCGGCGGTCGCCGGTCGCCGTCGTGCGCTGGCGATACCCAGCTCCGCTCATCGCCACTGGCCGTGGCCGACGCCGCGCCGGCTCGCCCGGTCCCGGCCTCCCGCCGGAAGCGAAGCGGTGTCACCCACGTGCGCCCCATGCCCGCGCCCCACCGAACCTCGGCCTCCCGTCCGGTAGCGTCGGGGGCGTGACCACGCCGGAACGTGAGCATCTGCGCTTCAGCCTCGCGGTGCACCGGGTCGTCGGTGGCGACGGGGGCGACTCGGTGGTCTCGCCGTACTCGATCGCCAGCGCACTGGGCCTCGCGAGCCAGGCCGCGGACGGCCCGGCCGCCGAGGAGCTGCTCCGGCTCCTCACCGGCGGCGACCCGGACATCGCCAAGCAGGCCGACCTCCTCCGCGCCGCCGCGACGCTCGACAACACCACCCGGCAGGAGGACCCGGTCCTCGCCGTCGCCAACACGCTCTGGGCCTGGGACCAGCTGCCCGTCCGCGACACCTTCCTCGCCGACCTCGCGGGCTGGCCGGGCGCGAGCACCAAGACCGCCCCGTTCGTCGCCGACCCGGACCGCGCCCGCCGCGCCATCAACGCCGACGTCGCCGAAACCACCCGCGACCTCATCCCGGAACTGCTGCCCCCGGACTCGGTCGGCCCGGACACCGTCGCCAGCCTGGTCAACGCCCTCTACCTCAAGGCCGCCTGGCAGCACCCGTTCCGCGACGCCAACACCCGCGACGAGCAGTTCCACAGCCCGGCCGGCCCGCGCCGCGTCAAGATGATGCGCCAGTCCGAACACCTCGGCTACGCGCACCAGGACGGCTGGCAGGTCGTCGAGCTGCCGGCCGCCGGCGTCACCGCCACGGTCCTGCTGCCCGACGGCGACCTCGCCGACCAGGAACCGCACCTCGACGACGCGAAACTGGCCACCCTGCTCGCCGCGCCCCGGCGCGTCCAGCTCGACCTGCGCCTGCCGAAGATCGACCTCGACCGCCCCGCCGACCTCACCGGCGCCCTCAAACAGCTGGGCGTGCGCACCCTGTTCGAGCCCGGCGCGTCCCCGCTCGGCCGCCTCACCCCGGACCCGCGCGCGTTCGTCTCGGCCGTCCAGCACCAGTCCGTCCTCGAGCTCGACGAGCAGGGCCTGGAGGGCGCCGCCGCCACCGCGGTCATGATCCGCACCCTGTCCATGGTCACCCCGGCCGACCCGGTCGAGGTGCGCGTCGACCGGCCTTTCCTGCTCCTCGTGCGGCACGCCCGGACCGGTGTGGTCTACTTTTTCGCCCGCGTAGTCGAGCCCTGAGGGTGAAAGAGTGACCGCTTTGCTGCAGGCGCCCGAGACCGTGCCCGAGGTCGGAGAGGAACGGCGCCGGTTCGGCCGCGCCGACGCACTGGTCATCGCCATCTACATCGTGGCCGCGTTCATCCTCTACGCCGGGCTGTGGGTGAACCTGGGCAGCGGCGGCTACATGTACAACAGCGGCCAGGACCAGAACATGTGGGAGTGGTTCTTCGCCGTCGCCGCCCACTCGGTCTTCCACTGGGAGAACCCGCTCGGCACCACCCTGCAGAACTACCCGGTCGGCGTGAACCTGATGGCCAACACGGCCATGTTCGGCCTGAGCATCCCGCTGTCGCCGATCACCGAGCTGTTCGGTCCCACCGTGACCTGGGCGATCGCGCTCACCGGCGGTCTGGCCGGCACGTCGATCGCCTGGTACTGGGTGTTCTCCCGCCACCTGGTCACCTCACGCACGGCCGCGGCGATCGGCGGCGCGTTCTGCGGCTTCGCGCCGGCGATGATCTCGCACGGCAACGCGCACCCCAACTTCGTGGTGCTGTTCCTGATCCCGTTCATCGTGATGCGGCTGATCCGGCTCGCGCAGGGGCACCGCCCGGTGCGCGACGGCATCATCCTCGGCCTGATGCTCGCCTACCAGGTGTTCCTGGGCGAGGAACCACTGCTGATCATGATGATGGCGTTCGTGCTGTTCGCCGCCGGCTACGCGGTGTCGCGGCCGCGCCAGGCGCTGCGGATGGTCAAACCGATGGCCGGAGGCCTGACGGTAGCGGCGGTCGTCGCCATCGCCATCGCGATCTACCCGCTGTGGTGGCAGTTCTTCGGCCCGCAGAGCTACCTCACCCTGGAGCACGGCCCGGTCGGCAACGACACCGCGGCGTTCACCCGGTTCGCGACCGAGTCGATCGCCGGCCAGCCCGAGGCGGCCGCGGACGTGTCGATGAACCGCACCGAGGAGAACGCGTTCTTCGGCTGGCCGCTCATCATCCTGGTGGTGGTGCTGACCGTCTGGCTGTGGCGCAACGTCGTGGCCCGCGCCATCGCGATCTCGATGTTCCTGATGGCGTGGCTGTCGCTGGGCGTCGAGATGGTCGTGAACCACGAGGAAACCGGGATCCCCGGCCCGTGGAAGCTGCTGTACGAGCTGCCGCTGTTCGACTCGCTGCTGGAGTCGCGGCTGGCGATCGGGTGCATCCCGGCGGTCGCGGCACTGCTCGCGATCGCGACCGACCGGGTCTTCGAGGCCGCGCCGGCCTTCCGGGACCGGAACCTGCCCGTCCGGTTCCTGTGGCTGGGAGCGCTGGCCGCGGTGCTGCTGCCGATCGCGCCGACGCCCTACAAGACCTACGTTCGCCCCGAGGCGCCGGCCTTCTTCGCCGACGGCGCGTGGCGGCAGTACGTCGGGTCCGGTTCGGTGGTCGTCGTGCCGCTGCCCAACGGCGGCGACGCGCGAGCCCTGCACTGGCAGGTGGAGGCCGACCTGGGCTTCCCGCTCGCCGACGGGTACTTCGTCGGGCCGAGCGGACCGGACGACAAGCGCGGCCGCTACGGCGCGGTGAACCGCCCGACGGCCGACCTGCTGGCCGACGTGCGCGACAGCGGCGAGGTGCCGACCGTGACGCCAGCGCAGCGCGCCCAGGCGGTCGAGGACCTGAAGTACTGGAAGGCCGACGCCGTCGTGCTCGCCCCGGTGACCAACGGCAACGCCCTGCACGAGACGGTGGACCAGCTGCTCGGCGGGCAGGCCGTCTACGTGGACGGCGTGTGGGTGTGGGACGTCCGCGCCCTGCGCGGCTAGCGTGCCTGGTGCTTGAAGACCTCGAACACCGCCAGGTAGTTCTTGCCGCCGTGGCCGTCAGCGATCGCTCGTGCCGCGATTTCCCTCATCAGGCGCGGCTGGTCGGTCTGCACGCCCTGCTCCTGGGCGGTGCGCGCGATGTGGTCCAGCGCGTTGAGGTTCATCTCCAAGGTGCCGAGATCACCCGGGTACTCGCCCTTGTCCAGGACCGGTGCCTCCTCGGCGAGCATCGGGCCCAGCACCGCGGGCAGGAACCAGCCGATGGCCAGTTCGGCGAACTCCACCGCCGGCACCCCGGCCGAGCCGGCCATCGCGGTGGCGTGCAGGTATCCGTTGATGGTGGCGTACATCATCTCCAGCAGCGCGGTGTTGTACAGCACCGCCAGGCCGGGATCGGAGCCGAGGTACCGGGGGTCGCCCATGCTCGCCAGCGTCGGCCGGTGCTCGTCGAACACCTCCCGCGAACCGCTGTAGAGGAAGACGGATCCGGGGTGCCCGACCATCGGCGGCGGCACCATGATCGCGCCGTCCAGGTACGACACGCCGCGCTCGGCCGCCCACCCGGCCGCCGCGTGCGCCTCCTTCGGAGTACCGGAGTTGAGGTTCACCAGCACCCGCCCCCGCAGGGCGTCGCCGGCGGAGCCGAAGACCTCGTACATGGTCTCGTAGTCCTTGAGGCACATGATCGTGACCGGGCTCGCGGACACCGCCTCGGCGACGGTCGCCGCGCGGCGGACGCCCGTGGCGACCAGGCGATCGGCCTTTCCCGGGGTGCGGTTCCAGACGGTCGTGCGGTGGCCGCGGCCCCGGAGCGCCCCGGCGAGGGCGAGGCCCATGGGCCCGAGGCCGACGACGGTGACGGGCGCCTGCCGCGCGCTTGCTGATTGTTCGTTCGTCATGCGAATAGACTGCGATCTCACACCGATGAGAGAGTCAACTGAACGTGGTGGTCGTCATATGCGCATGGGCGAGTTTTCGCGACGGACCGGGGTCAGCCAGCGGCTGCTGCGGTATTACGAGGAGCAGGGCTTGCTCACGCCGTCGCGGCGGCCGAGTGGCTACCGCGAGTTCACCGAGGAGGACATCGCCACGGTCCGGGGCATCCGGATACTGCTCGGCGCCGGCCTCAACACCGCCACCATCGCCGAACTGCTGCCCTGCATGATCGACGACGGCCGGATCCTGGCTGCGGCGTGTTCCGGCACGCTGGCCGGCCTGGACCGGGAGCGCGAACGCATCGACCAGGCCGTGGCCGGTCTGCTGGCCGCCCGCCGCACCCTGGACGCCATCATCGCCGCCACGGACCCGGCCGTGACCGGCGATCCGGAAGCCTGCGTGGCGGCCGGTTCCGGGATCCGGCCCGACGACACCGGTTCGCTGGCTGGCGCCACCACGTGATGCGGCGCCGGTCTGTCACATCTCGCGAAGCCGTCTCGTCCCCTTCGTAGGACCACGAAGGAGGACCCCATGCCACGCATCCCCGCGGTGACCGAACAGGACGCCGGACTGCTCACCAAGCTCGTCTACCGCTACGCGCGCAAGCGGTTCGGCGCCGTGCCCGAGCCGTTCGCCGTCGTCGCACACCGGCCTGCCCTGATGCGCGCCAGCGGGATCCACGAGATGCTCGTCGAGAAGGCGGTCAAGCACCTGCCGGTGAACGTCGCCGAGCTGGCCCAGTACCGGACGGCCGTGCGGCTGGGCTGCTCGTGGTGCGTCGACTTCGGCACGATGCTGCAGAAGCACGCCGGGCTGGACATCGACCGCCTGAAGAACATCGACGCCTACGCCACCTCGGAGCTGTTCACCCGCCAGGAACGCCTCGCCCTGGCCTACGCCGACGCGATGTCCGAAACGCCGGTCGCGGTCACCGACGAGCAGGTCGCCGAGCTGGAGCGGGAGTTCGGCCGCGCCGGGCTGGTGGAGCTGACCTACCTCGTCAGCCTGGAGAACCAGCGCGCCCGCGTCAACAGCGCCCTCGGCATCACCGACCAGGGCTTCACGTCCGGGGACGCGTGCCGGGTGCCGCAAGCCGGGTGAGCTTGTCCGGGTTGGCCTGGTCGTAGATCGCGGTGATCCGCCCCTCCCGGACGGTGAACATCTCCAGGTGCGCGTCCAGCGGCCGGTAGCCGTCGCCGCCCGGGGCGGGCGGCAGGTAGAACCCGAGATCGCCGTTGACCAGCAGCGGACGCCCGTCGGTCAGCGCTTCCGGCCGGTAGAACCGCCGCAGGCCGAGGAAGAAGCGGATGACCTTGTCCGCGCCCACCATGACCTGCACCGAGGTCTTGGCCTTGCCGTTGCTGTCACCGATGAGCACGACGTCGGGGTGCAGCACCTCGGCCACCGCCCGGACGTCGCCGTTCGCCAGCGCCCGCATGAACCGGTCGAGCACCTCCTGCTGCTCGGCCAGGTCCGCGCGCGGCGGCGGCTGGGCGTCGTCCAGCGCACGGCGTCCGCGCGAGGCGTGCTGACGGGCCGTCGCGGTGGTCACCCCGAGGATCTCCGCGATCTCGTCGAACGGCACGGCGAACGCGTCGTGCAGCACGAACGCCACCCGCTGCTCGGGCGTGAGGCGGTCGAGCACGACCATCGCCGCCATGCGGACACCCTCGTCGCGGACCGCGGCCTCCAGCGGATCGTCCCCGGCCGGCGCGCCCAGCGGCGTGATGATCGGCTCCGGCAGCCACTGGCCGACGTACCTCTCCCGCCGCGCCGTCGCCGACCGCAGCCGGTCCAGGCAGATCCGCCCGACCACCGTGGTCAGCCACGCTCGCGGCTCCTGGATCTGCGTGCGCTTGCCCTCGCTCAGCGCGGCCAGCCGCAGCCACGACTCCTGCACCGCGTCCTCGGCGTCGCTCACCGAACCGGTCAGCCGGTAGGCGACGGCCGTCAGGTGCGCGCGCAGCCCGGCGAACTCCGCGGCGAGGGCATCCAGCGTGGTCACGCACCGAGTGTGCCGTACGGCCCGGCCCCGCCGGTCACTAGACTGGTCGTCGTGGCAGGCCGGATCCGGGAAAGTGACATCGCGGAGGTTCGCCAGCGCAACCGGATCGACGAGGTCGTGGGCGACTACGTGGCGCTGCGCAACGCCGGCGGGGGAGCGCTGAAGGGGCTGTGCCCGTTCCACGACGAGAAGACCCCGTCGTTCAACGTCCGCCCCACGCACGGCACCTTCCACTGCTTCGGCTGCGGCGAGGGTGGCGACGTCATCAAGTTCCTGATGAAGATCGACCACCTCCCGTTCGTCGAGGCGGTCGAGCGGCTGGCCGACCGCGTCGGGTTCCGGCTCACCTACGAGGGTGGCGGCGGCAGCGTCCAGCGCGACCGCGGCACGCGCTCCCGCATGGTCGAGGCGCACAAGGTGGCCGCCGAGTTCTACGCCGAGCAGCTGCGCACGCCCGAGGCCCGGATCGCCCGCGACTTCCTCGCCGAGCGCGGCTTCGACGAGACCGCGGCCCGCACGTTCACCTGCGGCTACGCCCCGGCCGGCTGGGACAAGGTGACGAAGTACCTGCTCAACCGCGGGTTCGAGTTCAGCGAGCTGCTCAAGGCCCAGCTGGTCAAGGAGGGCCGCCAGGGGCCGATCGACCGGTTCCACCGGCGGCTGGTGTGGCCGATCCGGGACCTGTCCGGCGACGTCGTCGGGTTCGGCGCGCGGCGGCTGCACGACGACGACCCGATCCAGGCCAAGTACCTCAACACCAGCGAGAGCCCGGTCTACAAGAAGTCGCAGGTGCTGTTCGGGCTCGACCTCGCCAAGCGCGAGATCGCCAAGCGGCACCAGGTGGTCGTGGTCGAGGGCTACACCGACGTGATGGCGATGCACGCGTCCGGCGTGCCCACCGCGGTCGCCTCCTGCGGCACCGCGTTCGGCGAGGACCACATGAAGGTGCTGCGCCGGCTGCTGATGGACGACGACGCGTTCCGCGGCGAGATCATCTTCACCTTCGACGGCGACGAGGCGGGCCAGAAGGCGGCGCTGAAGGCGTTCGAGGGCGAGCAGACCTTCGCCGGCCAGACCTACATCGCGGTCGCGCCGGACGGCATGGACCCGTGCGACCTGCGGCTCGCCAAGGGGGAGTCCGCGGTGCGCGACCTGGTGGCCCGGCGCACGCCGCTGTTCGAGTTCGCGATCCGCAGCATCCTCAAGGAGTACGACCTCGACTCGGTCGACGGCCAGGTCGCCGCGCTGCAGCGCACCGTGCCGCTGGTCGCGCAGATCAGGGACCGCGCGAAGCGGGACGGCTACGCCACCAAGCTGTCGTGGTGGGTCGGCTGGCAGGACGAAGCCATGGTCGTGCGGCGGGTGCGGGAGAGCGCGGGCGGCGCGGTCCGGGGCAACGGCCGCCGTCCGGCGCAGCGCGTCAACGGCACCGCGGTGGCGGACGTGCCGCGGCCGGACCCGAACGACCCGCGGCTGATGGCGCAGCGCGAGGTGCTCAAGGCGGCGCTGCAGGAACCGGCGTACGCGGGCCCGGAGTACGACGCCCTGCCCGAGGAGGCCTTCACGCACCCGGCGTACGTGGCGGTGCACCGGGCGGTGCTGAAGGCCGGTGGTGCCAGCAGCGGGTTGTCCGGGCCGGCGCTGATCGACGCGGCGAGCCCGTACACGCCGGAGGGGCCGGTGCGGTCGCTGCTGTCGGAGCTGGCCGTGGAACCGTTGCGCGCCAAGGGCGAGGCCGACGGCCGCTACATCGGCAGCATGATCGCCGCGGTGCAGGAGAACCTGGTGGGGCGGCAGATCGCGGAGATCAAGTCGCGCCTGCAGCGGCTGTCGCCGATCGAGGCGGCCGACGACTACCGGGCCCTGTTCGGCGACCTCGTCGCGCTGGAGGAGTACCGCAAGGCGCTCAAGGTCCAGGCCATCGGCGGGATGGACTAGCGCGTGCGGTGGCTGCGACGGCTGATCGGCGACCCCCTGCCGGAGGACTTCCCCGGGCGGCTGGTGGAGTCGGAGAACGCGATCGGGTCGGCGCCCGTGCGCGGCGGGCACCTCGTGGTGACCGAGCTCGGGTTGTGGATCCCCGTGCCCGAGGGCGCCCGGCGCATCGGGTGGCACCTGATCAGCAAGGCGACCTGGGGTGACGGGACGCTGACGGTCACCGAGGCCGAGGAGACCGGCACGGCCGCGTCCGCGGTCGTGCTGCGTGATCGGGAGCCGGTGCGGTTCGAGCTGCCGCGGCCGGGCAAGGTGCCGTGGCTGGTCCGCCAGCGGGTGGACGGCTCGATCCGGGGCCGGCACCGCGCCGAGCTGACCAGCGGCGGGGTGTGGTTCGTGCAGCGGAAGCTGCCCGGGCGGGACGGGGTCGTGCTGCAGGCGCGGCCGGATGCCGGGGTGGACCTCGAGGTCGTCGCCGCGATCGCGCTCGAGGCCGCGGAGAAGCTGGCGCCGCCCCAAGCCTAGCAGTACGCTCGTACTGTGTGGGATCCGGTGAAGTACCTCGACTACGCGGACCTGCGGGGACGCCCGTTCTACGACCTGATCGCCCGGATCGGCGCGACTGACCCGCGGCGGGTCGTCGACCTGGGCTGCGGCCCCGGCAACCTCACGGTGTCGCTGGCTTCGCGCTGGCCGGGGGCGAAGCTGGAGGCGCTGGACAGCTCGCCGGAGATGGTCGAGGCGGCGCGGGCCGCGGGGGTCGACGCGCAGGTGGGCGACGTGCGGGAGTGGTCGCCGTCGCCGGACACGGACGTGGTGGTCACCAACGCGGTGCTGCAGTGGGTGCCGGAGCACCGTTCGTTGTTGCGGCGCTGGGTGGAGGAGTTGCCCGCGGGCGCCTGGTTCGCGATGCAGGTGCCGGGCAACATGGATTCGCCGTCGCACTCGCTGGTTCGTGAGGTGGCTGGTCGTGCGGAGTGGGCTTCTCGCGTGGGCGGGCTGCGTGGCGTCGAGGCGGTCGACTCACCCCTGGAGTACGCGGAGTTGTTCGCCGACGCGGGTTGCTTCGTCGACGCCTGGGAGACGACGTACGTCCAGCGGCTGAGCGGGCCGGACGCGGTGCTGGAGTGGATCACCGGGACGGCGTTGCGGCCGGAGCTGGCGGCGCTGGACGACGGTGAGTGGGCGCGGTTCCGGGCGGAGCTGGCGCCGCTGCTGAACGAGGCGTATCCGCCGCGGCCGGACGGGACGACGTGGTTCCCGTTCCGGCGGGTGTTCGCGGTGGCGCGGGTGTGAACGTCTAACATCCGCGGGTGGCCTCCTACGACGATCTTTTCGAGCACCTGGACGTGGCGTCACTGCCCGAGCGGCAGCAGCGGATCCTGGTCGCGATCCGCGATTGGGTGAACCGGTACGGGTACGCGCCGAACACGCGGGAGATCGGGGAGGCGGTCGGGCTGCGGTCCTCGTCGTCGGTGTCGAAGCACCTGGCGGCGTTGGAGGAGAAGGGTTTCCTGCGCCGCAGCGCGACGATGTCCCGGCCGATCGACGTGCGGGCGTTCCTTTCCGGTTCTTCGTCGCGGGCGGATTCCGGTGACTCGGTGCCGGTGCCCGTGGTGGGCGACATCGCGGCCGGCACGCCCATCTCGGCGATCGAGCAGCTGGACGACACGCTGACCCTGCCGCGCGAGCTGACCGGCCGGGGCACGGTGTTCGGCCTACGGGTACGCGGCGATTCAATGATCGACGCAGCGATCTGCGACGGCGACATCGTGGTGGTGCGCCAGCAGTCGGAGGCGCACTCGGGCCAGATCGTCGCGGCAATGATCGACGAGGAGGCGACGGTGAAGGTCTACCGGCGCCGCAACGGGCACGTGTACCTGGAACCGAGAAACCCAGCGTACGAGGTGATAGACGGCGACCGGGCGGTGATCCTGGGGGCCGTGGTGTCGGTGCTGCGCAGCGTCTGATCTTGGGGCCGGGGAGGTGGAGACCTGGGCTTCTGCTGTGGTGACTCGCCCTGCCTCTTCGGCATTTGCCACGTCTGTTCGCGCTAGTTTCGCCCCTGTTGATGTCACGATTTGATGTCAGCGGTGGGTCGCCGGGCGGACGCAAAAACGCTGTTCAAAGCGTTGCGCCTGGACCGTGCTCCACCTTTCCGCGATCCAGAGCCGCCCGTAACCGGGTGGAGCGCTGTCAACCCCTTGTAACTGATCACGCCGCACAGCCGAACTACGAGATGTGACTGTGCGTGCACGAGCCGACCACCAGAGGCACGATCGGTGCGAAGCGGGGTTGACGACATCCGGCCCGGATTTGTTTGTCCGGCGATCGCACAAAGGTGCTGCCTCCCGTCGGCCGCCTGCCTCTGCTGGCCGCGCGGCAGGCAGGGTGCCGTGATGCACAATGATGCTCTTGTGACGCACCGGCTGCCGCAGACTGTGGGCTGTCTGTTCGGACGGCTCGCACGGGCTCGCGCTGAGCGTCCAACATTCATCGTCGAGTGAGCCTCGTAAGGAGCTTTGTGAGCACACTGGGTAGTTTCATCTGGTCGATCGCCGACCAGCTTCGGGGTCCCTACCGCCCTAACCAGTACGGCAACGTGATTCTGCCGCTCACGATCCTGCGCCGCCTCGACTGCATCCTCGAGCCCGACCGCGAGACGGTGCGTGAGCTGGCGGCGAAGTACGACAATCCGAACCGGCTCAGGATCGAGGTCAAGAAGGCGACCGGCCGGCCGTTCTACAACACGTCGAATTACTCCTTCGCCAACCTGCTGGCCGACGCCGACGGGCTGGCGGACAACTTGGCCGACTACATCGACCGGTTCTCGCCCGATGTCGACGTCTTCGAGTACTTCGACTTCAAGAAGGAAATCCTCGCCTTGGAGAAGGCGGGGCTCCTGCGCGAGGTCATCACGTCCTTCAAGGCCGTCGATCTGCATCCGGACGTCGTGTCCAACGCCGACATGGGCGATGCGTTCGAGTACATCATCCGCAAGTTCAACGAGGCCGCGAACGAGACCTCCGGCGATCACTACACCCCGCGGGACGCGATCCGGCTGCTGGTCGACTTGCTCTTCGCCGAGAGGGACGTCGACTTGGCCGAGGCCGGCATCGTCCGCACGCTGTACGACCCCACCGCAGGCACCGGCGGCATGCTCGCCCTGGCCGAGGAGCACCTGCTCGCACAGAACCGCGGCGCGAAGCTGAGCCTGTATGGCCAGGAGTACAACCCTCAGTCGTACGCGATCTGCAAGTCCGACCTGCTGGCCAAGGGGCATGACGCGACCAACATCGCCTTCGGCAACACGCTGACCGATGACGCGTTCAAGGGCCGCCAGTTCGACTTCTGCATGTCCAATCCGCCGTACGGCGTCGACTGGAAGCAGTACGCCAAGGCAGTCACGAGGGAGCGCAACGAAGCCGGCCCCTATGGCCGGTTCGCCCCTGGTCTCCCGGCGACGTCGGATGGCCAGATGCTCTTCCTGCTCCACCTGGCTCACAAGATGCGGGCGCCGGAGGATGGCGGCGGCCGGGCCGGGATCGTGATGAACGGCTCACCGCTCTTCAACGGTGGCGCCGAGTCCGGCCCCTCCAACATCCGTAGGTGGCTGCTGGAGAACGACCTGGTCGATGCCATCGTCGCGCTGCCGACGAACATGTTCTTCAACACCGGTATCGCCACCTACATCTGGATTCTTGACAACGCGAAGCATCCCGACCGCAAGGGCAAAGTCCAGCTCATCGACGGAACGTCGTTCTGGACCAAGATGCGCAAGAATCTCGGCGCCAAGAACCGTGAGCTCAGCGACGCGGACCGCGCCAAGATCGTCCGGCTGTACGCCGACTTCGAAGACGCAGACCCCGACTTCTCCAAGGTGCTGCGCAACGACGAGTTCGGCTACTGGACCATCACCGTGGAGCGCCCCCTCCATGACGAGAATGGCAAGCTGGCGGTGGACCGTAAGGGCAAGCCCAAGCCGGACACCAAGAAGCGCGACACCGAAAATGTCCCGTTCACCTACGGCGGCTCGACCGCCGGTGCGGCCGGCAAGTTCGAGGTCATCCAGGCGTACTTCGACGCCGAGGTAAAGCCGCACGTCCCCGACGCCTGGATCGATTGGGCCAAGGTCAAGACCGGCTACGAGATTCCCTTTACCCGGCATTTCTACAAGTACGTCCCGCCGCGTCCCCTCGCTGAGATCGATGCCGATCTGGAGAAGCAGGTCGCCAAGATCCTTGACTTGCTGCGGGAGGTGGAACAGTGACGGGGCCGCTGTGGGAGACGTTGCCTGAGGGCTGGCAGGCAGGACAGGTCAAGCACGCTGCGACGGTCACACTCGGCAAGATGTTGCAGAGCAATGATTCGGGCGGTGACGTTCGTGCACCCTACATGCGTGCCGCAAATGTGCAGCCCGACGGAGCGTTGTCCCTCAATGACGTGAACGAGATGTGGTTTAGCGAGGCGGAACTGGAGCAGTTGAGCATCCGAGCGGGGGACGTGGTTGTTGTCGAGGGCGGCCAAGGCGGGTTCGGCCGTGCTGCGTATGTCGACGAGGAGCTATCTGGCTGGGGATTCCAGAACTCGATCAACCGGCTCCGACCGATTGGCGGCTTCGATGGCCGCTTCATCGCGTTCTACCTGATCGCGCTGCGGGCTAGCGGTTTTGTTCATGCCTATTCCAACGTTGTCTCGATGCCGCACCTCACGGCGGAGAAGCTCGCCAGGATTCCGATTCCACTGCCCCCGCCAGAGGAACAGCGCACCATCGCCAACTACCTCGCCCGCGAGACCGCCCGCATCGACACGCTGATCGAGGAGCAGCAGCGCCTGATCGAGATGCTCCGCGAGCGGCGCCGGGCAGTGCCTATGCATGCCATTCTCCAGCCGACAGGTTCGGCGACAGACAAGCTTGGACGTACGGCTCGTATCGGCAATGGGTCGACTCCAAGACGGGATAGCGCTATCTATTGGCGCGGCGGGCACGTCCCTTGGCTGAACAGCTCCGTCGTCAACAAGTCTCGGGTCAGCGGAGCCGAGCAGTTTGTGACTGCCGTGGCGCTCCGCGAATGCCACCTGCCGGTTGTTGCTCCTGGCTCTGTCCTGGTTGGCCTGACCGGCCAGGGAAAGACACGCGGGATGGCAACGATTCTCGACATCGAGGCCACGGTGAACCAGCACGTTGCGTACGTAACTCCTGATCGGAGCCGGTGGTTGCCGGAGTACCTTTTGTGGTCGCTCAGAGCGGCTTATGACGAGCTTCGACGGCTTAGCGAGGAAAATGGAAGCACGAAGGGCGGCCTCACGTGCGAGGCGCTGAAGCAGTTTCGGCTCGCCGTACCTCCACTCGACGAGCAGCGCCGCATTGCAGCGTATCTCGACGAGCAGACCGCCAAGATCGACACTCTCATCGCCGAGACCGAGCGGTTCATCGAACTCGCTCGCGAGCGTCGTGCGGCGTTGATCACGGCGGCGGTGACGGGACAGATCGACGTGCGAGAGGCGGCGTGATGGCCGGTCACAACGAGGTTGTCTTCGAAACCGAGATCTGCGAGTACCTGGCCGAACATGGGTGGCTGTACTCGGAGAACGACAACGGCTACGACCGCGAACGCGCCCTGTTTCCCGAGGACCTCTTCGCGTGGCTGAAGGAGACCCAGCCGGCGGCGTACGGGAAAGCCTTGAAAGCCGCGGGGTCGGAGGCGAAGTTCCTCGACGTGCTGACCACGGCGCTCGACAAGCCCCTGGAACACGGTGGCGGGACGCTGAACATCCTGCGCAACGGGGTGCAGTACATCGGCGGTGGCCGGTTGAAGATGGCGCAGTTCCGCCCCGAGACCAGCCTGAACGCAACCACCAACGAGCGGTACGCGGCGATGCGTGTGCGGGTGATGCGGCAGGTGCATTTCTCCACCGCCGACCAGCGCAGCATCGACCTGGTGTTCTTCATCAACGGGCTCCCGGTCGCCACCGTCGAGCTGAAGACCGACTTCACCCAGTCGCTGGATGAGGCGATCAACCAGTACCGCAAGAACCGGCACCCGCTGACCAACGGCCGTCCGGAGCCGCTGTTGTCGTTCGGACACCGGGCGCTCGTGCACTTTGCCGTCTCCAACGACCTGGCCGCGATGACCACCCGGCTCGAGGGCGAGAAGACCCACTTCCTGCCATTCAATACGGGCCACAACGGGGGCGCGGGGAACCCGCCGGCTGAGGACGGCCGGTCGGCGACGGCATACCTGTGGGAGCGGGTCTGGGAGAAGCACGCCTGGCTCAACATCGTCGGCCGGCTGATGATCGTGGAAACCAAGGAGGAGTGGGATGTCACCACTGGCACCTCGGTGCGGCGTACGACCATGCTTTTCCCGCGGTTTCACCAATGGGAGGCCGTGACGAACATCGTGGACGCGGTGCGCGAGGAGGGCGTGGGGCAGCGCTACCTGATCGAGCACTCGGCAGGGTCCGGGAAGACGAACACCATCGCCTGGACTGCGCACCGGCTGGCGCGGCTGCACGTGAACGACGAGAAGGTCTTCGACTCGGTGATCGTGGTCGTGGACCGTACCGTCCTCGACGGGCAGCTCCAGGAGGCGATCCGGCAGATCGACGGGTCGGGGAAGATCGTGGCCACGATCAGCCCGGAGGACGTCCGCAAGGCGGGGGCGAAGTCGAAGTCCGGGCTGCTGGCGACCGCGCTGAAGAACGGTGAGCTGATCATCGCGGTGACGGTGCAGACCTTTCCGTTCGCGCTCGACGAGATCCGGGCCGACCAGGGGCTGAAGGGGAAGCGGTTCGCGGTGATCGCGGACGAGGCACACTCCTCGCAGTCCGGGCAGATCTCCTCCAAGCTCAAGGCCGTGCTGACCGCGGAGGAGGTCAAGGAGATCGAAGAGGGCGGCTCCGTCGACGTCGAGTCGATCCTGGCCGCGGAGATGACCGAGCGGGCCGAGTCGGAGAACATCTCCTACTTTGCGTTCACCGCGACGCCGAAGAACAAGACCTTGGAACTCTTCGGCCGCAAGGGTCCTGACGGCAAGCCGGTCGAGTTCCACCTCTACTCGATGCGGCAGGCAATCGAGGAGGGCTACATCCTCGACGTACTCAAGGGCTACCAGTCCTACGACACCGCACTGAAGATCGCTGGTCAGGCTGAGAGCGGTGACGGCGATGTGGTGGTGGAGGAGGCCGCAGCGCGGAAAGGGCTGATGCGGTGGGTGAAGCTGCACCCGACCAACATCAGTCAGAAGGTGCAGATCATCGTCGAGCACTTTCACGTCAACGTCGCCCACCTGCTGGAGGGCAAGGCGAAGGCGATGGTCGTGACCGACTCGCGCAAGGCCGCAGTGAAGTACAAGAAGGCGATCGACGCCTACATCGCCAAGCGAGCCGCCGTGGATTCCTCGTACAACTATCGCACTCTGGTCGCCTTCTCCGGCTCGGTGACCATGGCTGAGGACGAGGAGTGGGTCTCGGACTGGGGGCCACAGCCGAGCAAGGACGACGAGTTCACCGAGACCAACCTGAACCCGGGCGCCGGCTCTGATCTGGCCGCAGCCTTCAAGGGCACGACGTACAAGATTATGCTGGTCGCCAACAAATACCAGACGGGGTTCGATCAGCCGCTCCTCTTGGCAATGTACGTGGACAAGAAACTCTCCGGGGTCACGGCCGTGCAGACCCTCTCCCGGCTCAACCGGACCCACCGCACCGCGGGCGGGGAGCAGAAGCGCAAGACGTTCGTCATCGACTTCGTGAACAAGCCCGAGGACATCCGGGCTGCATTCGAGCCCTACTTCACCAATGCCACCCTGGAGACCGAGACCGACCCATACGTCGTTGTCCACCTAGCCATGAAGCTCGCCCAGGCTGGGATTTACACGCCGGAGCAGGTGCGACAGGTGGCCGAACTATGGGTCACCCGCAAGGGCAACAACGCGCTCTCGGCAGCGATCAGTCCCGCCAAGGACGAGTTCGCCCGCCGCTATGCGAAGGCGATCGAGGCCGACGACAAGGTCACTCTCAACACCCTCGATCTGTTCCGCAAGGACGTCTCCACTTACGTCCGGCTTTACGACTTCATGAGTCAGATCGTCGACTACGGCGACCCGTACATGGAGATGCTGTCGATCTTCTTGCGGCTTCTCGAGAAGGTCATCGCAGATTCATCGTGGGCAGCCGAGGTCGACCTCTTCGACGTGGTCCTGGTCGGCGTCAAGCACACCAAGGGGACACCGGTCGACATTTCGCTGACCGGCGACGGGGAGCTCAAGGGCATCAGCGCCGCAGGCACTGGGGAGCGGAAGGAGCCGAAGTACGTCGCCCTCCAGGTCGTCATCGACAAGATGAACGATCTCTTCGGCGCCGAGTCGTTCACCGAGTCGCAGGTCCGGGAGTTCGTGCAGGGCCTGGTGCGGCGGCTGCTCGCCTATCCGGACCTGGTCAACCAGACCAAGGTGAACTCGAAAAAGCAGTTCATGGAGTCGCAGGATTTCCAAGCCGCGGTCACCGAGGCGGTCGTCGAGAACCAGTCGGCCCACAACACCATGGCCGACTACTTCTTCAGCGACGGTCCGGGTATCAGCGCCGTCATCATGGCGCTCGCGGACGCCTTCTACGAGGCCGCGATCGATCAGCGCACGGACGTGTGAGCAGCCCGGCCCGTAAGGAGGTCGTCCGGCCCGGTTGACCAGCGTTATGATTCCAACACCACCGCCACTCTGAGGCGGGTTCGGGTGAGCTGATGTTCGGGGAGTTTAGGCGCGTCGATCTGCATCGCGGCGTCAAGGAGCACCCTCGGCACCGGGGCAGCCGGACGACCTCGTGTTCATCACCCGATCGGGGAGGGGCGAGCCGTGGGACGTGAACACCATGCTCGACCGGGTGCTACGGAGAGCGAGCATCGACCGCAGCCGCGTGCATGACTTGCGCCACACCTGCGCGACGCTGCTCCTGGAGGACGGGGCGACCATCCGCGAGGTGATGGAGCAGCTCGGCCACGCCTCGATCACGACCACGGCCAACATCTACGGTCACGTGCTGGACCAGGCGAAGCGCCAGATGGCCGAGCGGATGAACCAGCTGGCCGCGGGGAACTGATGTCACCCCTGGATGTCAACAGGGCCCCGGATGATCTCCGGGGCCCTGTTTGCGCTGCTCCCCCGGCTGGACTCGAACCAGCAACCCTTCGGTTAACAGCCGAATGCTCTGCCAATTGAGCTACAGGGGAACGCTCTGCCTGCCCGGATCGCTCCGGGCTGACGGGAGAGAACTTTAGCTCATGGGCGATCGCGCTCTGCACGCACCCCCCGGCACTTTCGCGGGGGTTGGGGGACAATGAGTGATCGAGCCGGAGACACCAGGAGGCGGGCATGAAGACTTTCCTGCTCGGCGCGGCCGTCGGGTACGTGCTCGGGGCGCGGGCGGGCCGTGCGCGGTACGAGCAGATCGTGCGGACCTACCGGGCGGTCGCCGACCACCCGGCGGTCCAGGGCGCGGCCGGGGTCGTGCGGGCCAAGGTCGGCGAGAAGGTGGGGGAGCGGCTGCCGTTCGCGCGCTCCCACGGTGGGCCGAACGGTCACCGGGCCCGGGAGCCGAAGGCCACGCAGGCCTGAGGCGCCTCGGGGTGGTGATGCTCACTCCGGGCTCCGGGCTCCGGTTCCGGGAATTCCCCGGAGGCGGGCACGCGGTGATCGCGGCTAGCGTCACTGCTCGTGCTCTTGCGTACCTTTCAGCCGCTGTCCCGCGTGACCGGCGACCTCTTCGGTGACTGGGACCGCGTGCCGCCGGCCCTGGTGGCGCCCTACCGGGCGATGGTCGACGCCATGGAACGCGCCGGGGTCGCCACCGGCGGGCGGCCGCCGGTGTGGGCGTGGCGCGGTGAGCTGCGGCTGATCGACGCGGTGTCGCTGTTCGACACCGAGCACGAGCTGAGCCGCGGCTTCGCGACGGTCGAGTTCGACGCGCCCGAGCGGCTGGTGGTGGCCTCGGACTACGGGCGGTGGAACGACTTCCTCGCCGCGTCGCTGGAAGGCCGGGAGTGCGCGTGGGAGCTGGGGCCGGCCGAGCGCGAGCCGGTGCAGGTGTGCCTGCCGTACCTGCGGGCGGAGTGGGTGCGCGACGTCCGGCCGCTGCCGACCGGCGGGTGGGACCGGCTCGACCTCGTGGCCGCGGTGTGAGTCACCTTGTCCTGTTGTGTCATTGACCGGCCGTGGCCGGGCGATGACGATCGCGGAGTGGGAGAGGTGACCGACCTGCCCCGCGGCGACCTGGTGCTGCTGGGGCTGCTCGCGGAGGGGCTGTCGCCGGAGGAGGTGGCCGAGCGGGTGGGCCTGTCCGGGCGAACCGTGCGACGCCGCATCAGGGCCGTCTGCGACCGCCTCGGCGTGGCGACGCCCATCCAGGCGGTGGTCGAGGCCGTGCGGCGCGGGGTGATCTGACTTCGTGCCCGGCGGAGGCCGGGTCGGCGGTGGCACGGGGGCGCGCGTGCCCGCGGCCGTGTGGTGGCGGGGGCACGGGCGTGGGCGGTGGCTCCGGCGGGCCTGCCAATCCCCGCCGGAGCCGGACCCCGCCCGCCTAGCGCAGCCGCAGGGCGGCCAGGTAGTCGTGCATGCGGTCGGCCCGTGAATCGGTCAGCGGGTTGCTCTGGTCGTCGTTCTCGATGATGAACTCGCGCATGCCCAGGCGGGTCGCGCCGCTGAGGATGGTGCGGTAGTCGATCACCCCGGTGCCCAGGTCCGCCAGGTTGCCGGAAGCGTCCAGGTCCTTCACGTGCGCCAGCAGCATCCGCCCCCGGTTCGCCCGGATCAGCTCGACGTTGTCCTGCGCGCTCAACCCCGCCGCCGACGACCACGCCATGTCCAGCTCCAGGTACAGCAACTCCGGATCCGAACCGTCCAGCAGGATCTGGTAGAAGCTCCGCCCGTCCGGCCCGTGCCCGGTGAACTCGCTGGTGTGGTTGTGGTACCCGAGCTTCATCCCCGCCCGCCGGATCCGCTCGCCGGCCCGGTCGAACACGGTAGCGGCCTCGGCGAAACCCTCCGCCGTGTCCGGCACCCCGCCGGGGCACACGATGTACCGCTGCCCCAGGATCCGGGCCATCTCGATCAGCTCACCCACCCGCGCGTCGTCGAGGAACTCCGCGTACCCGTGGTGACTGGACACCGCCCGCAGCCCGTACTTCTCCAGCAGCGGCCGGACCTCCCGCGCGTGCGCCGGATCCGTCCCGCCCGGGAACCCGGCGAACTCCAGGTTCCGGTACCCGGCCCGGGCCAGCGCCCGCAGCACCGCCTCCGGCTGGGACATGAACGCGTCCCGCACCGAGTACATCTGCAACCCGATCCGGCTGTTCGGGATGCGCCGCCCCGGCGAGGCGGCCGCCGTCGCGGGGACCCCCAGCGCCGCCACCCCGGCCGCCGTCGCCGCCACACCCTTCAGGAACCGCCGCCGGTCGACGACGACGGGCACACCACCACACATGCCGCTCTCCTTCGCGAATCTCAGTGTTCGTGGACACCGGGCGGCATGGTGCCGTCGGCGTTGCGCACCAGGAACATCCCGGCCATCCCCATGTCCGAGTGGTTCTGGACGTGGCAGTGGTACATCCACATCCCCGGCCCGACCCCCTCGCCGGCGATCACCTGGAACCCGAACGACACCCCGGGGTTGAGGTCCTTGATGTCGATCAGCGGGCTGGGGTCGTACTCGCTGGTCCGCATCCCGGTGCGGTTGTCCAGCCAGCGGTGCCCGTGCAGGTGGAAGGTGTGGAAGTTGCTGCCGTGCCCGATCGCGATCCACTCCACCCGCTCGCCGAGGTTCGCCTCGAACGTCGGCGCGTCGTGGTGCGACCGGTTGTTGATCATCATGTCGTTGAACACCACGGTGAACTGCCGCTTCGGCAGCAGATCGCCCTGCCGCCGCACCACCAGCGCCCCGTACAGGCCCTTGAGCACACCCTCGGTGCCGTGCTCGGTGCCCATCGCGTGGTCGTGGTAGTGCCAGTAACCCGCCGTGCCCTCGGCCCACGACCCGTCCGCCCGCCGGTAGCCGACGTGGCTCTTCCACACGTACCGCCGGGTCTGGCCGGGCATCACCGCGGAGCCGTTCATCAGCGTGCCGTCGGAGTTGATGTCGTAGTCGACGCCGTGCGGGTGCAGCGACAGCACCCGGTCGGTCGTGTTGACCAGGTCGATCTCGAGGGTGTCGCCCTCCCACATCTCCAGCACCGGCCCGGGCACCGTCGCCCCGCCGGGCGCGAGGCCGTAGCCGTACAGCTCGTCGGAGATCTTCTCGGCGTACATCGTGATCCGCCGGGTCGTGCCCTGCGCCCGCACCGGTGCCGCTGCCGCGACACCGGGCACCGACGCGGCCAGCCCGGCCGCCGCGGTGCCGAGCACGGCGCGCCGCGTCAACTTGGCCATGAATGGTCCTTTCGTGAAAGGGAGGAGTCACACCATGCGTTCGAACGCCGGGTTCGGCTGCCGCTCCTGCTTCGAGGGGCCGCTCGACGACACGATGGTGAACGTGACGCTGCCGATCTCGCTGGTGTTGCCTGCCTCGTCGGTGGCGCGGTAGCGGATCGTGTGGGTGCCGACGCGGTCGACGACGAACGGCTTGCGGTAGCGGGTGAACACGTTGCCGTCCAGCGAGTACTGGATGCGCGCGACACCCGAGGCCTCGTCCGTCGCGGACAGCGTGACCGTCACCGGGCCCACGTAGTCCCACGACCAGTTCTGCGCCCCGGACAGCTGCACGGACACGACGGGCGCGGTCAGGTCGCCGGCTTCGGCGATGGTGAACGACAGCATCCGCACCGCGCTGGTGTTGCCTGCCCGGTCGGTCGCCCGGTAGTGCAGCATGTGCGTGCCGACCGCGGTGATGGTCACCGGCTGGCCGTAGCGGACGAAACCGGCGCCGTCCAGGTCGTACTCGATGGAGGCGATCCCGGATTCGGTGTCGGTGGCGGCCAGGACGAGCGTGGCCTTGCCGACGTAGGAGCCCTCGGTGTTCAGCTCGCCGTCCAGGTCGGCCGTCACGTAGGGCGCGACGACGTCGCCGAGCGGATCCACCTGCACCGTCAGGGTTTTCGGCTCGCTGGTGTTGCCGGCCTTGTCGGTGGCGCGGTAGGTCAGCGTGTGGGTGCCGGTGCCGAGCACGACCGGCTGGGTGTAGGTCACGTACCCGCCGCCGTCCATCGTGTACTCGACCTTCGCCACGCCAGACTCGGCGTCGGTCGCGCTGAGCGTCACGGTGGCGCTGCCCGCGTAGTTCCCGGCGTCGTTGCGCTCACCGGCGACGCTCGCGGTCACCTGCGGCGCGGTGGTGTCGTCGTTGGGCTGCACGACGTTGATCACCAGGGTCTTCGGGTCGCTCGCGTTGCCCGCCTTGTCGGTGGCGCGGTAGTGCACGGTGTGCGCGCCGGGCGCGGTGATCGTGACCGGCCCGCTGTACGGGCGGTAGGTGTCGTCGTCGAGGGTGTATTCGACGGTCCCGACCCCGGAGCTGTCGTCGGTCGCGGTCAGCGTGAGCGTGGCCGTGCCGACGTAGTTGCCGTCGGCGTCGGTGGTGCCGTCGACGGACGCGGTCACCTCGGGCGGCGTCGTGTCCTGCTCGCCGCTCTCGGTGACGATCAGCTCGCCGCTCATCGTGTGCCCGGGCATCGCGCAGTAGTAGCGGTACTTGCCCGGGGTGAGGGTCACCTGCGCCTGGTGCAGCCCGTGCTGGGCGTCCAGCGGGCTCGCGGTGATGTTGAGGTCGACGTCGTGGTTGTAGCCCGGCGTCGACGTGTCGAAGGTCAGGGTGTGCGTCATGCCGGTGGTGTTGCCGGTGTCCGTGCTGTTCTCGAACACGATGGTCGCCGGGCCCGCCACCGCCGTCGCCGGCGCCGAGGCGTACTCGGTCAGGCTGTCGTCGGCGGTCCAGGTCAGCACCTGCTCGGCCGCCGCGGTGATCGGCACCGGCTCGGCGACCGCGGCGGTGGTCGTGCCGGTGAGCAGGCACAGTCCCGCCGTCGCGGCCACGAGCGCGCCACGCAGAATTCTCATGGGTTTCCTCGCAGGGGGGAGCCCGGTGGCGCCGCGCGCGGCGGCGCCACCGGGGAAACGGGAGTTGCTTACAGCTGCCGCACCCGGATGTTGCGGAACTCGATCACGTCGCGGTCGCTGTGGTTCTGCAGCCCGATGAACCCGCTGAAGAACTGCCGCAGATCGGTCGGCGGGTCACCGGCACGCGACGACTGCTTGCCGGGCGTGTTGTCGAACTCGTTGATCACCACGCCGTTGCGGATGACCGTGTAGTGCTGGCCGGTCACCCGCACCTCGTAGTCGTTCCACACGCCCTTCGGCGTCGGCATCGCCCGGTCCAGGCCCACCTGCGAGAAGTTGTAGACCGAACCGGTCTTCTGCGCGTCACCCGCGGTGTTGTCGTTGATCTGGATCTCCTGTCCACAGTAGATCGCGACCCACGCCTGCGAGGTCCGCGCCGAGCCGACCGTGCCGCAGCTGCCCGGCGGGCGTTGCTCCAGCGGGATGCGCGGATCGGGGAACCGCGTGAACACCCCGCTGTTGGCCCGGTCACCGGCCGGTGCCACGTCCCGGAACTGCAGCCGCACCGAGAAGTCGCCGAACGCCTTGCCGGAGTACCACAGCATGCCCATGCCGCCCGCGCTGTGCAGCGTGCCGTCCGGTTGCAGGTCGAACCGGCCGTCCGGCGCCTGGCTCCAGCCGGCCGTCGAGGTGCCGTCGAAGAGCCATTCGTAGGCGGTGGACCGGCCGACCTGGGACGCCGAGGCCGCCCGGGTCAGCTGGTTGGCCTCCTTGTCGGACAGCAGCCCGAAGCCACGCAGCTTCGCCGCCACGTCGGTCACGTACGCGGTGAACGCGTCGTGGCTCGCCCACGGCCGCTCGTCGTCGACCAGGTCGTTGATCGTGCAGGCGAGTCCGATGTTGCGGTTGGGCACCGCGGTTTCGCTGTCCAGCAGCCACACCTTCTGCCGGGCGTCGGGCGCCGGGCAGCTGACGGTCACCGGCAGGTTCGCGGTGGCCTTCTCCCCGTCGGCGTAGGTGACCTCCAGCGTCGCGTAGTACGTGCCGCCGCGCAGGTAGGTGTGCTTCGGGTTGGCCTCGGTGGAGGTGGTGCCGTCACCGAAGTCCCAGCGCCACGCGACGCCACCGGCCTTGGCGCCGGTGAACGCCATGGTCATCGGGCCGGCCTGCGTGGTGGTCCCGACCGTGGCGGCCGCGGGAGCCGGGGTGGCCGCCCCGCCGTGGTAGGTGATGCGCAGCAGCTTCTGGTTGGGGTCGAGGCTGAAGAAGCCGCCCGCGTAGTCCAGCAGGTACAGCGCGCCGTCCGGGCCGAACTTGGCGTCCATCCAGCTCTGCAGGCCGGTGTCGCCACCGCCGCCCTTGATGATCTGCCGCAGGTCCTCGGCGAACGCGGGCGCGCCCTGGGCAGGCACGCGCGCCGGGTCCAGCGTCACCGCGATCCGGTTGTTGCCGTTGGACTCGTCACCGATGAACCACTTGTCCTCCCAGTACGCCGGCCACGCGACACCGCTGGCGGTGTTCACCTCGGCGCGGTGGTAGGTCGGACCGGACATCACGGCCTGCCCGCCGCCCTTGAGGTAGGGCTCGGTGTAGGTCGCCTCGGACTGCACGTAGGACGGGACGCCGCTGCCGTCCGCGCGCGCCGGGTAGACCGGGCCGCCGCCCTGCGGCGAGTACCAGATCGCGTTGTCCCGGGCGGGCGGGATGTCCACCAGGCCGGTGTTGCGCGGCGAGGTGTTCTTCAGGTTGTCGCAGTCGTACCAGCCGGTGAGCACGCTGGCGTCGGTGTTGCTGCGGTCGCGGTAGGGCTGCCGGTTGCCCATGCAGTACGGCCAGCCCTGGTTGCCCGCCGAGGTGATGACGGTGGCCGTCTCGTACTTGGCCGGCCCCAGTTCCGGGTTCGGCGCGCCGGCGTCCGGGCCGACCCAGCCCGCGGTGAGCCAGTCGTGCTGCTTGTCGACGGCCAGCCGGGCGATGTTGCGCACGCCCATCACGTAGATCTCCGGGCGGGTCTTGCCGCCGCCCTCCTCGGTGCCGGTGAACAGGTTGCCCGGCGGGATCGTGTAGGTGCCGTCCGGCTCCGGGTGGATGCGCAGGATCTTGCCGTTGAGGTCGTTGGTGTTGCCCGACGTGCGGCGCGCGTCCTGGAACGAGACGCCCTGGTACTCGGCCGTCCAGTTGTTGCCGGAGTAGCCGTCGGAGCCGCCGGAGGAGTTGTTGTCCCCGACGCCGATGTAGAGGTTGCCGGCGTCGTCGAACGCCATGCCGCCACCGGCGTGGCAGCAGCTGTGGATCTGCGCCGGCCAGTGCAGCAGGTCCTTGCGGGTGGCCTGGTCGATGGTCTGGCGCGCGGCGTCGTAGGTGAAGCGGGACACCGTGCGCTGGCCGATCCGCTTCTCCCGGTCGATGGAGGAGTGCGGCATCCAGTAGACGTAGAACCAGCCGTTGCGCGCGAAGTCCGGGTCGAGCGTCATGCCCACCAGGCCCTCTTCGTTCTTGACCAGTTCGTCACCGCTGCCGCGGTTGCCCATCACGGGCAGCGTGGTGAGCAGCTTGACCTGCTTGGTCTTCGGGTCCCACTGGTGGATGGTGCCGCAGCCCAGGCCCACGTTGGGGTCGTTCCAGTCCACGATCGGGCCGGACGGGCAGGCGGCCTTGCCGATGTAGAACACCTTGCCGTCGGGGGCGATGGTCAGGCCGTGGGGTTCGCCGATCTGGTCGAGCTGGCCGGGCGCGTTCTGCTTGGTGAGCCGCTCGACGGTGTAGTTCGAGGCGATCGTGGCCTTGCAGTCGCCGCGCACCATGCCGGTGGTCCAGCGGATCGCGCCGAGCAGGTGGCCGCGGAAGAGCTGGTCGGTGGTGTAGCTCTCGACGGTGCGGCCCATGCCGGTGTAGAAGGAGCGGCCGCCGGAGTAGTCGCGGCACCAGGACACCGGGTGGAACGCGCCGTTGGCGCCCTGCCCCGGCTGGTACTTCCACTCCTCGACCTGCGCGATCGTGTGCACCTGGCCGACCGGGTTCGGGCTCCAGTTCAGCCACTGGTCGGAGCGGGTCCAGTTCAGCGGCAGGCCGGCGTTGGCCGGGTGCTGGCGGTCGGTCACGTCGACGACGGCCTGCTGCACGGTGTCCGGGCTGGTGGTGGGCCGGGTGCCGATCAGGCCGGTGAACCAGTCCGATGTGGACTGCGCGCGAGCGGCGTCGTGGACGCCGACGAACCCGTTGCCCGCGGCGACGAACGCCTTGAGCGCGTCCTCCTGCGCGGCGCTGAGCGTGACCGAGTTCGCGGAGAGGAACACGACGCCGCGGTAGCGGGCGAGGTTGGCCGGGGTGAAGGCGGCCGGGTCGGCGGCGACGTCGGCCTGGAATCCGCCGGTGCGGCCGAGTTCCTGGATGGCCGCGGCGGCCGTGTTGACGGGGTCGGCCTGGCGGTCGGAGGGGCCGTGGAAGACCAGGACCCGGACGGGTTCGGGCGCGGCGGCTGGTGGTTGCTGTGGTGGGGGTGCCGGTGCCGCGAGTGCGGGCAGCACGGGCACGGCGGTGAGCAGGACCAGCCCGCACAACTGGGCCAGTACCCGGCGGAACCGGCGTCTTGATCGGTTCGGTTCGAGGACACGTCGGTGGCGCATACCATCCCTCGCTCGGATTTCCTGGGCTGCGCGGGGTTCTCCCGCTCGGGTTCAGATGAGCTTGCGCCGCGCGGCCCAGACCACGGCCTGGATCGGGGCGTGCACGTCCAGCCGGTCGCAGATGCGCCGGATCCGGCGCTGCACCGTGCGTTTGGACAGGTTGAGCCGCCGCGCGACCGCGTCGACGGGCAGGCCGTCGGCGAGCAGCGCGAGGACCGCCAGCTCTTCGGCGGTGAGCAGGGCGGCTCTGAGGGGTTGGTCGAGCGTGGCGGTCACTTCACGCCCGCCCGGAGACCGGCCGGCAGCGTGAAACGGGATCGGATCGACATTGATCTCTGCCCTCCCAGCAGCGGGCTACTGATGCTCTGGGAAACTAACCACTTCTGCGCACGGTAGGAAGATGTCTGTCGCGAACTGGCCACTGGAAGGTCGCAAACAGGAAGAAGTGACTCCGTTCGGACCACAACTTTCGAAGGGAGTTCCGGTGGGGTGACCTGGCGTCAGCGGGGCGCGGCGACCTGGCGGTGCGTCCGTTGCCACGGCGGGGATGTTGCCGTGCCGGGCATCGCGGTGGACGCCCGCGGCAACTCCGCGTCAGGGGGCCGAGGAACTTCAGGTGCGGCCGCTGTCGCCCCCGCAGCGTCGAGGCCGCGGCGATTGCGGCCAGGAGCACCGCCGCGCGCCACGCGGCGCCCTCACCTCAGTGAGACGACGACCTGGCGGTGCGTCCGTCGCCACGGCGGGGATGCTGCCGTGCCGGCGGCACCGCGGCGCCCCCGCGTCAGCGAGGCCCGAGGAACTTCAGGTGCGTCCGCTGCCGCAGGCGCACCGACGACGCCACCGCTACCGCGGCCAGCAGCACCGCCGTGCATGCCACCCCGTGCAGCACTCCGCGCACCAGGCAGCCGCTGTCCACGCCCTCGATCGCGTACGTGCCGATCTCCCGGCTGAACCAGAACGGCAGGGCCCGCGCCACCGCGCTGCCGGGGGGGGGGGTCGGTCAATCATCCGCAGCCCGACCGCTCAGGGCCAGCCCGAACGGCACGAGACGCCACCATGATCACCATCGTCAGCGCCACCGGCCCGTGCCGCACGCCGTCCTGGTCCGGGGTCTTCGCACACGTCACCGCGGAGGCGCCGCAGGGTGCGTCCGCAGTGGACCGCGACGTGCCAGGCCGAGGCAGCCCACGGGGAGCAGGGCGGCGCTGATCGTGCTGGCCCTGTCACGGTGCGCGGTACCCGGTCGCCGCACTTGCTCAACCGGCGCCGGTGGCGGCTGAACCGTCGATCACCGCCCACACCGCCTTTCCGCCGTCCGCCCTCAGCCGGTGTCCCCACGCGGCCGACAGCCTGTCTGCCAGCACCAGGCCCCGTCCGCGTGGCGACTTCGGGTTCCCGTCGCCCAGCAGCGGGGGGTCCGGGGACCCGTCGTCGACCTCCACCAGGATTCGGTTGCCGCTGCGGGACAGGCGGATCCGGCCGTGCCCGCCGCCGTGGTCGTAGGCGTTCGTGAGCAGCTCGGTCGCCACCAGCTGCACCGCGGCCACCCGGGCGTCCCCCAGGTCGGCCAGCTCGGCCGCGATCCACCGGCGCACCCGCACCAGCGGCGGCACCGGGTCCGGCAGGTCGAGCACGAACTCGCCCCTCGCCGGTGCGTCGTCCATCCCGCTCACCTACGCCCTGTCTGCTCAAAGCGCTGCGAGCGGCCGTCCCGCTCGCCGAAACCACGGCCAGTCCATGGCACACCCTGCGAGCCGGAAGCGCCACCCCCGCCTGTGATCACGGCCATCTGGACCGCGCACCCCGGCGTTGATTTAGGATCGGCTTGCCTAATCCCGAGAGGTTTCCCATGCGTTTCCCACGGCCGCGTGCGCGCGGTTCCCTCCTGGCTCTCCTCCTGGGCGCGGTCCTCGTGCTCGCGGGTTGCGGCTCGCCCGCGGAGCAGGGCCCGGCCGAGCCGGCGACCCCGGCCACCGGCCAGTTCCCGGTCACCATCCCGACCGCGTTCGGTGACGTCACGATCGACCGGCAGCCGCAGCGGGTCGTCGCGCTCGGATGGGGTGATGCGGAGGTCGCGCTGACCCTCGGGGTGCAGCCGGTGGGCGCCGCGGACTGGCTGCCGATCGGCGGCGACGGCGTCGCGCCGTGGATGCCGCAGGACAAGCGCTACACGACCGCGCCCACGATGCTCGGCACGATGGAGGTCAGCGCCGAGCAGGTCGCCGCGCTGAACCCGGACCTGATCCTGGACACCCGCGCCAGCGGCGACCGGGCCCGCTACGACCAGCTGGCCGCCCTCGGCGTCCCCGTCCTGGGCATCCCGGCCGGCGGCGAGGCCTACGCGACCACCTGGCAACAGCAGCTCGACATGATCGGCAAGGCGCTCGGCCGGACCGCCCAGGCCGAGCAGGTGAAGGGCGACCTGGACGCCAAGTTCGCCCAAGCGGCCGACGCGCACCCCGAGTTCAAGGGCAAGACCGTCGCGGTCGGCGCGAAGATGGCCACCTCCTACGGCGCCTACGTCAACGGCGGCGCCCGCGTCGAGTTCCTGGAGCGCCTCGGCTTCACGCAGTCCCCGCGGGTGCAGGCGCTGGCCGGGAAGGACTTCTACATCACCGTCTCCCCGGAGCGGATGGACCTGTTCGACGCTGACCTCACCGTCATGTCGCCGATCGGCATCGACGCGAGCCAGATCGGCAGCGACCCGCTGTTCCAGGCGGTGCCGTCGGTCAAGGCCGGGCACGTGGTCGTGCTGTCCGACCAGACGATCTCGCAGGCCTTCGCCAGCGCCACCCCGCTGGGCCTGAGCTACGCGATCGACAAGGTGGTGCCGATGATCACCGAGGCGATGGCACGCTGAGCGAGGTGCTCCGCGAACCCACGACCGGACTCCCCCAGCGCCGCCGGGCCCCGCTCGGCCTGGGCCTGATCCTGGGCCTGGTGGCGCTGGGGCTGGCCGTGGTGGCCAGCGTCGCGGTGGGGGCCAAGGGGCTCCCGCCGTCGGTCGTCGCCGACGCCCTGCTGCACCACGATCCGGCGAACCCGGACCACCTGATCGTGTGGCAGATCCGGATCCCGCGGACCCTGATCGGGGTGCTGGCCGGCGCCGCGCTCGGCCTGGCCGGGGCGATCATCCAGGGCGTCACCCGCAACCCGCTCGCCGATCCCGGCATCCTCGGCGTCAACGCGGGGGCGTCGCTGTGCGTGGTCGCCGCGATCAGCCTCGCCGGGATCCAGTCGATGACCGGGTACGTCTGGTTCGCGTTCCTCGGCGCGGCGCTCGCGGCGGTCCTCGTCTACGGCATCGGCTCGCTCGGCCGCGACCGCGTCACCCCGCTGAAGATCGCGCTCACCGGCGCCGCGTGCGAGGCCGCGTTCCGGTCGCTGACCACCGGCATCCTGGTCACCGACAACGCCACCTACGAGCAGTTCCGGTTCTGGCAGGTCGGCTCGCTGGCCGGCCGCGACTCCGCGGTGGTCACGCAGGCGCTGCCGTTCCTGGTCGTGGGCTTCGTGCTGGCCCTGGCCGCCGCGCGCGCCCTCAACGGCCTGGCGATGGGCGACGACGTGGCCCGCGGGCTCGGGGTGAACGTCAACGCCGGCCGGGCGCTGTGTGCGCTGGCCGTGGTGATCCTGTGCGGCACGGCGACCGCGATGGCCGGCCCGATCGCCTTCGTCGGCCTGATGGTGCCGCACGCCGCGCGGCTGATCACCGGTCCGGACCACCGGTGGCTGCTGCCGTACTCGATGGTGCTGGCGCCGCCGGTGCTGCTGGCCGCCGACATCCTCGGGCGGGTGCTCGCGCAGCCCGGCGAGCTCCAGGTCGGCATCGTGACGGCCGCGATCGGCGCGCCCGTGTTCATCGCGCTGGTGCGCCGGAAGCGGGTGCGCGGATGAGCACGGTCCTGGCGGTCCACCGCCGCACGGCGCGCCGGACCGCGATCGTCACCGCCGCGCTGGCCGTGGCGGTGCTCGCGGTCTTCCTGCTCGCACTGTCCATCGGGGACTTCCCGATCGCGCTGCCCGACGTGGTGCGCACGCTGTTCGGCGGCGGCACGGTCCGGGACGACTACATCGTGCTGCGGCTGCGGCTGCCCCGCGCGCTCGCCGGGCTGCTGGCCGGGTTCGCGTTCGGCCTGTCCGGCGCCCTGTTCCAGCGGCTCCTGCGCAATCCGCTCGCCAGCCCGGACGTCATCGGCGTGACCGCGGGCTCGTCGCTGGCCGCGGTGCTGTGCCTGATCACCTTCGGCGTGTCCGGGCTGGTCGTGCCCGCCGCCGCGCTCACCGGCGGTCTCCTCACGTCGGTGCTGATCTACGTGCTGGCCTGGCGGCGCGGCGTCACCTGGCACCGGCTCGTGCTGGTCGGCATCGGGGTCGCCGCGCTGGCCGCGAGCGCCATGTCCTACTTCCTGACCCGCGCGGACGTGCGGATCGCCGCGCAGGCGCTGGTGTGGATCACCGGCAGCTTCGGCCGCGTCGGCTGGGGCGAGGTCCGGATGGCGGCGGTGTTCCTGGTCGTGCTCGTGCCGGCCGCGTTGCTGCTCGGGCGCGCGCTGGCGGTGCTGCAGCTCGGCGACGACGCCGCCAAGGGACTGGGCGTGCGCGTGGACCGGGTGCGGCTCGGGTTGCTGGCGCTGGCCGCCGCGCTGTGCGGGGTGGCGACGTCGGTCGGCGGGCCGATCGCGTTCGTGGCGTTCCTGTCCGGGCCGATCGCGACGCGCGTCCTGCGGACCGGGCGACCGGGGCTGGTCCCGTCCGCGCTGGTCGGTGCGCTGGTCACGCTCGTCGCGGACTTCGCCGCGCAGCACCTGCTCAGCGGCGCGCACCAGCTGCCGGTGGGGGTCGTCACCGGGGCGGTCGGGGCGCCGTACCTGCTGTGGCTGCTGGCCACCGGGAACCGCGGAGCGCGCTCGTGACCCGCCGTCAACCGCGGCGCGGGCGGTCCGCCAGCGCGGTGGTGATCGCGCGGACCGCGGCGAGCGGGTCGTCGGCGTAGAACCGGATCGTGCGCGCCTCACCGGTCCGGCCGAGGGGACGCGTGACGGTCACCGGGTGGTGGAGTTCGAGCACCACGTTCGTCTGCCAGGACAGCGCGAGGGTGAAGATGTCGCCGGCGAGGTGGATCATCGGCTTGCCGGAGTGGTCTTCGCGCCGGATACGCGCCGCGGCGATGGCGTCCGCGGGGATCGGGACGTCCACGTAGGCGCCGTACCGGACCCGGACTTCCTCGGGTGAGGCGCTGTGCGGGTAGCAGGTCATCGAGCACAGCAGACCCAGCAGGAGGAGCAACGAGTACACCTCGACGACGGCGAGGACGAGGTGCACCGCGACCCCGAAGCCGACGAGCACGAACAGCAGGCCCTCGGCCACGGTCAGGACGGCGAACACGATCAGCAGCGGGCGCTGTGCCCGCGAATAGGGCATCGCGTCGGCGTCGGCCGCAAGCGCTTTCCTGCCGCGCAGCGCGAGCCCGATGGCTGCGAACGTGCGGCGCTCGTTCCGCAGGTAGTGACGTACCCCCATGGCGCCCCCAGCGTCGTTCGTGTGCTCCAGGGTAGCGACGGCTTGACCTTCGAGCCGGTCGAAGGGGCAACGTGGGCGTATGTCGAGAGAAGAGCTGGCCCGGGCGATGACGGCGGAACCGGCCGAGGCGCGGCGGATCCTGTTGCGGTTGTGGGAGGAGGGGCCGGCGGTCGACCGCTGCGCGGCGGCGCACTTCCTGGCCGACCGGCAGGAGTCGCCGGAGGAGGAGTTGCGGTGGGACCTCCGCGCGCTGGAGGTGGCGCGGGCCGCCGATCCCGCGGAGGTGCGGGGGTTCTTCCCGTCGCTGCACCTGAACCTGGGCGACGTGTATCGCCGGCTGGGTGATGTGCGGCGGGCGCGCGAGCACCTGGCCGAGGCGCAGGCGGAGATCGGCACGCTGGCGGACGACGGTTACGGCCGCATGATCCGGGACGGGATCGCGCGCCTGGCGCAGCGGCTGGCGGTGACGGACACGAGCGGCTGAGGTGGTGGGGGTGGCGTTCGGCGGAGGGGATTGGGG
>NZ_PQHY01000055.1:0-48464 GCF_003385175.1 Amycolatopsis ruanii | reverse complement strand
GCAGCAGCCCGGCCAGCGCCGGGCGCACCCAGACCGGCCGGGGGCGCGGACTGGCGGGTTCGGGGGTCGGGGGTGCGGAGTCACGCTCGGCGAGGGCCGTCATGACGTCACTGTCACCGGCCGAGCTTGGTCGTCGTTGTGGCGTTCCTGTGCGAAACCTGTGCGTGGCAGCCGCACCTCGAACTCGGTGCGGCCGGGTCTGCTGTGGACACCGACCGTGCCGTGGTGCGCGTGCACCACCGCGGCGACGATCGCCATGCCGAGACCGGTGCTGCCGGCCGCGCGGGAGCGCGAGGAGTCGCCGCGCGCGAAGCGTTCGAAGACGTGCGGCAGCAGGCCGGGGGCGATCCCGGGGCCGTCGTCGGTGACGGTCAGGACCGCGGTGCCGTCCGCGGACACCGCGAGCCGCGTGGTCACGGTCGTGCCGGGCGGGGTGTGGGTGCGGCCGTTGGTGAGCAGGTTGCCGAGCACCTGGTGCAGGCGCTGGGCGTCGCCGGTCACCACGACCGGGTCCGGCGGCAGTTCGAGCCGCCACCGGTGCTCGGGCCCGGTGATGTGCGCGTCGCCGACCGCGTCGGCGACCAGGCGGGTGAGGTCGACATCCCCGGCGTCGAGCGGGCGGCCCGCGTCCAGGCGGGCGAGCAGCAGCAGGTCGTCGACCAGCGTCGTCATGCGGTCGGCCTCGGACTCGACCCGGCTCATCGCGTGCGCGATCTCCGGCGGCACGCGCCCGCCGCCGCGCCGGGTCAGCTCGGCGTACCCGCGGATCGCGGCGAGCGGGGTGCGCAGCTCGTGGCCGGCGTCCGCGACGAACTGGCGCACCCGCATCTCGCTGTTCGCACGGGCGTCGAGCGCGTTGTCGATGTGCACGAGCATCCGGTTCAGTGCGTGGCCGACCTGCCCGACCTCGGTCGAGGGATCGGTGTCGGTCACCGGGACGCGCACCGACAACGCGACGTCGCGGCGGTCCAGCGGCAGCTCGGTGACCTGCGCCGCGGCCGCGGCCACGCGGTCCAGCGGGCGCAGGGTCCGGCGCACGACGAACGCGCCCACGAACCCCGCGCCCAGCACGGCGATCGCGGCGACCGCGGCCAGGATGATCCCGACGGTGACCAGCGTGTCCTCGGCCTGGTCCAAGGGCAGGCCGAGGATCAGCACGGCGCCGTCGTCGATCGTCGCGATCACCCGGTAGTCGCCGCCGGACAGCGAAATCGTGTGTGCGTGACCGTCGACCGGCACCTCCAGCAGGGCCACGGCGTCGGTGGCGGGCAGCGCTTGGGCCTCGTTCTCCGGCGAACCCGGGATCTGGGCGAGGGTCGCCGCCGCGCGGACCTGGCCGCCGGAGAGCTGCGCGTACAGCGTGCCCTCCGCGGTGCCCGGGATGTGCAGCGGATCGTCGCCGGCCGGCCCGTCGAAGTGCCGGGTCCGCTCGACCGCGTCGCGCACCTGCGCGTCGACCTGCTGGGTGAGGAACCTGCTCAGCGCGAACTCGCTGATCACGCCGACCACCAGGCACACCACGGTGAGCAGCGCGACGAGTGCCGCGATCAGCTTGGTCCGCAGCGGCCGGACGCGCCGCGGTCGCGTCCCGGCCCGCGGATGCGGGGTCATGCCACGACGATCCGCCTGGATCGTGTGGAGTCCTTGTGGAGTTCCTGTGCGGCGGCTGTGTCCGGCCGGGCACAGAAATCCTTTGGCCCTGCCACAGTCCGCGCACAGCGGAGCCGCTGAAGTGGTCGACGCGCAAGACCGTCGCTGCGATCGCCGTCGCGATCTACGCGGCCGGCGGGTCGGCCGACGCCTCGGCGACGGAACGCGCTGCACGGCGAGTACGTCGTCTCCGACGGCAACGGCGGCTACACCGCCCACACGCTGACCGAGGGCGACCAGGCCGGCACCGGCACCCCCGGCGGCAGCCAGCAGGGCGTCCTCCCACGCCGCGACGACGGCACCGCGGACTCGGGTTCGAGCTGACCTCGGTCCACGGCGCGACGGTGGCCGGTGTGGAGCACGACTTCCGTGGTTGCGCCGCTAGCGGGCCCGCGCGCGGAGGTGGATGCGTTCGCCCTGCCGGCCGAACAGGCTGAGCACCTCGACGCCGCCCCGGCCGGCCGCGCCGAACCAGTGCGGGATCTGGCAGTCGAACTCGGCCGCTTCGCCTGCGGCCATCACGAAGTCGTGGTCGCCCAGCCGGACCCGCAGCCGCCCGCGCAGCACGTAGAGCCATTCGTAGCCGGCGTGGGTGCGCAGGTGCGGTTCCTCGTCGTGCGCGGGGATGATCATCTTGTACGCCCGCGGCTCGCCCTGGTGCCGCGACAACGGGATCAGCACCCGGCCGTCCTTGCGCGTCGGCTCCTGCGGCACGCGTGGATCGACGATCCGGGGCGCGGCGACGATCTCGTCGAGCGGGATGCCCAGCGCCGTGGTGACCGGCAGCAGCAGTTCCAGGCTCGGCTTGCGCTGCCCCGATTCCAGCCGGGACAAGGTGCTCGTCGAGATCCCCGTGGTCCGCGCGAGATCGGTCAGGCTGACGCCCTTCCGTTCCCGGGCGCGCCGCAGCCGGGGTGCGATCTGCTCGATGACGGCGCCGACGGCCGGTTGTGAGTCCACGGCACGCAGTGAACCAAGGCGTCCCGGTTTTGGCAACGTTCGTTGTCGGGACCGGCCGGATCTCCGGATGCTCGTGGCGGAGGTGATCCGACATGGAGAACACACTGTGGGACGCGGTGATCATCGGCGGCGGGGCGGCCGGTCTGTCGGCGGGGGTGGTGCTGGCGCGGGCGCGGTTCGCGACCCTGGTCGTCGACGCCGGCGAGCCGCGGAACGGGCCCGCCGGCCACATGCACGGCTACCTGACCCGGGACGGCATGGCGCCCAAGGAGTTCCTCGCCACCGGGCGCGACGAGTTCACCCGCTACGGCGGCACCGTCGAGCGGGCCACGGTGGCCGCCGCCCGGCGCGACCCGGACGGCACGTTCGAGATCCGGCTCGGCGACGACCGCGTCCTGCGGGCGCGCTCGGTGCTCGTCGCCACCGGGCTGACCGACGAGCTGCCGGACATCCCGGGGCTGGCCGAGCGGTGGGCGTCCGAGGTGCACCACTGCCCGCACTGCCACGGCTACGAGGTGCGGGGGCGGGCGGTGGTGGTCATCGGCAGCGCCCATCTGGCGGCGCTGATGCGCCGGCACAGCCCCTCGGTCACGTTCTGCCCCAACGGCACCGAAGTCGGCCCCACCGAGCGGCACCGCCTCACCGCGTACGGCGTGCGCGTGGTCGACGCGCGCGTCACGCGGGTTAGCGACGGGCTCACCCTTGAGCTCGACGACGGCGGGACGCTCACCTGCGACGCGATCTTCGTCCAGTCCCGGCCGGTGCCGCACGACGCCGTGCTCAACGCGCTCGGGGCGCGCCGCGACCCCGGGAGCGGGCTCGTCGACGTCGACCGCCAGGGTGCCACGGACGTGCCCGGCCTGTGGGCCGCCGGCAACGTGGTCAACCCGAGGGCGCAGGTCGTCGCGGCCGCGGGGGCGGGTGGCACCGCGGCCATCGCCATGTCCTCCTGGCTGCTGGAGCGGGAGCTCGCCGGGGGCGCGGCCCGATGATCGCCACGCAGACCCGCAACCGGCTGCTCGCCGGGGTCTACCTGCTCGGGTTCAGCCTCTTCGCGATGGGCACCGCGGAGTTCCTGCTGGCCGGGGTGCTGCCCGCGGTGGCCACCGACCTGGACGTCCCGCTGTCGTCCGCCGGGTTCCTGATCACCGCGTTCGCGCTCGGGGTGGTGCTCGGCGGGCCGCCGTTCGCCGTGCTCAGCCTGCGCTGGCCCCGCCGAGCCACGCTGGTCGTGACCCAGGCCGTCTTCGCCGCGAGCGTGGTCGCCGGGCTGCTCGGCGACTACCCCGTGCTGCTGGTCAGCCGGGCGGTCTCCGGCATCGCCTACGCCGGATTCTTCGCGGTGGCGTCGGTGACCGCGATCAGCCTGGTGACACCCGACCGGACCGCCCGCGCCTCCGGGGTCGTGGTGAGCGGGCTCAGCGTGGCGATGGTCGCCGGCGGGCCCGCGGGCACGCTGCTGAGCCACTTCACCGACTGGCGCGGCGGCTTCTGGGCGGTGGCGGCGCTCACGGTCGCCGGGATCGGCGGGTGCCTGCTCGGCATCCCGGCGGCGCCGAACCACGCGGCCCGGCCCAGCGTGGCGCGCGAACTGGCGACCATGCGGAAACCGGCGTTGTGGCGCCTGTTCGCGATCACGATCCTGACCACGGCCGCCTACATGATCACGTTCAACTACCTCGCGGCCATGCTCACCGTGCCCGGGGTGTGGATCCCGGCGATCCTCGCGCTCTTCGGGGCCGGCGCGTTCGCCGGGCTGTCGATCGGCGGCCGCGTGTCCGATCGGCGTCCGCACCTCGCGCTGGTCACGGGTGCCGCCGCGATCGTGGTCCTGTCGGTGGTGATGGCTGTCGCGGTCCGGCACGGATGGGTGGTGGTGCCGGTGGTCTTCCTGCTCGGCGTGGCGGCGTTCGTGCTGAACCCGGCGATCTACGGGCGCGTCTTCACCGTGGCGGCGGACGCGCCGACGCTGGCCGGCGCCACCACCGTGTCGGCGTTCCAGCTGGGCATCAGCATCACCCCGGTCCTGGCGGCCGCCGCGCTGAGCCGGGGCGCGCCGCTCACCTCGGTCTGCCTGATCGGGGCCGCGCTCGCCGCCACCGCGATGCCGCTGATCCGGCTCGACCGGCGCTAGGCCTCGTCCGCGATCCGGGCCAGCATCGCGCGGAACGCACGCTGCTCGGCCGCGCTCAGCGCGCCGAGCAGTTCGTCCTCCAGCGCGCGGATGCCGGCCCGGGCCGCGGCGTGGCGGGCTTCGCCGTCCGGGGTCAGCCGCACGATGTGGGAGCGCCGGTCGGCCGGGTCCCGCTCGCGCACGACCAGACCGGCCTCGGCGAGTTCGTCCAGCAGGCCGATCAGGCGGGTCTTGTCGTAGCCGATGGCCTTCGCCAGCGCGAGCTGCGACGTCGCCGGGCGCTCGGCGAGGCTCGACAACGCCGCGTACGCCCACATCGAGAGCCCGTGTTCACGCAGCACGGGCTCTTCCGCCTTCATCAACCGCCGCACGATGCGCGCCAGCGAAGCGCCGAGATCCGTCACGCCCCGAATCGTAGAGTGACAAAACGATACGCAAGCGCGTACGATCAGCGCATGCAGACAATCACCGAGTCCATCTCGATCGCCGCCGCGCCCCAGACCGTCTTCGACCTCGTGTCCGACCCCGGGCAGCTGCCCAAGTGGGCTCCCGGCGTGGACGCCACGCGGGTGAACGTCCGCGCCTCCCGCGAGCACGGCACCGTCGACTTCTTCGCCGCCGACAACCCGGACGCCGGCGTCTACACCCGCGTGCTGCCCAACGGCCCGGGCGCGGAGTACCAGTTCACGATGTTCTTCCCGGACGGCACGCCGGAGACCGCGGTCGCGGAGCAGGCGTCGGTCGTGCGGGGCGAACTGGAGACCGTGCGCGCGCTCTGCGAGTGAGCGCTCAGGGCCGGTGGAAGTGCTCCACGTGCACGACGTCGTCCGGCACCCCGTGCTCGGCCAGCGCGGCCCGCACCGGCCCGGCGACCTCGGACGGCGCGCACACCAGCCACTCGTCCACCTTCGCCGGGTGCAGGCGCACCTCCAGCAGCGCCCGGATACGCCCCGGGTCCAGCCCGCCCGGCACGTACCGCTCGTACGAGATCGCCAGCGCCTGCCCGATGCTGTCGAACGGCCGCGACCCCCGCGAGTAGCGCAGCGACGGGTCGCGCTCGTCGGTCCGGTAGTGGGTCACCCGCAGCCGCCCCTCGAAGCGGCGCGTGTATTCCGACAGCTCGTCGGCGAACAGCGCGTCGTCCCCCGACCGGTTCACGTACAGCAGCGTCACCCGGCTGCGGGGCGAGGTCTCCAGCAGGTGCACCACGACCGGCAGCACCGGGGCGATCCCCGAACCCGCCGCCACGGCCACCACGTGCCGCGGCCGCGAGCGCAGGGTGAACGTCCCGGACGGCGGCCGGGCCAGGACCCGGTCGCCGAGCCGCAACCCCGTCGCGTATTCCGAGAACCGCCCGCCGGGCACCCGCTTGATCGCCACCCGCAGCTCCGGCTCGTCCGGGCACGCGCAGATCGCGTAGCTGCGCTCCACCGGCTCGCCGCCGATCTCGGCCCGCACCACGCGGTGCTGCCCCGGCGCGAACCGGAACACCTCGCGCAGCCCGTCCGGCACGGCGAGGGTGACCGCGACGGCCTCCCCGGTCAGCCACCGCACGCCGGTGACGGTCAGCGGGTGGAACTCCGCGGGCGGCGCCTCGGCGACCGACGCCGGCGGCTCCGGCGCACGCGGCGCGGGGATCGCGGCGTAGCGGTAGAACGGCTGGCTGGGCCGCTCGGCGTGCATCCGGTGGTAGCCGGTCGGCCGCCGCCGGGGATGCCAGTCGTGGCACCACGACACGAGCGTGAGCGCGAGCCGCTGCGGCAGCAGGTAGACCACCGCCAGCTCCCACCCGTGCCCGGTGCCGACCACGGCGGCCAGCACGCACGGCAGGAACACGAGCATCGCGAGCATCTCGGCGCTCTCCGCGGTCGGCCGCCCGGGTGTGGACAGGTAGCGCCACGCGTACCAGAGGTCGACGGTCGCCCAGCGCGCCGGGAGCGTCCACGCCGGGCCGCGCGTGTTCCACGGCGTGAGGTGCTCCGGCGAGCCGGACCGGTGCTGGGTCAGGTGCACGTACCGGGCCGCGGGGAAGCCGCCGAACGGCGACACGAACGGCACCGTCAGCCGGCCGAGCACCTCGTTCACCCACGTGAGGCTGCCCGCCGCGTGGTGCGCGGCCTCGTGCAGCACGGTGAAGAGGGCGACCACGGCGAGGGTGTGCAGCGGGACGGTCACCCACGCCGGTGAGTGCCAGACGAGCGCGAGCAGGGTCGCCCAGCCCCACAGCGCGAGCCCCGCGACCAGCAGCCCGGCGGTCGGCACGACCACCACCGGCAGGCGCGTCCGGGGTTCCGCCAGAGCCTGCGGAACGCCCTGGACCTGGGCATCGGCTATCACGAACCGGGCTCCTGGGGACGGCGGGACGGCTGGACCAAGACCGTAGACAAAGGGTGTGGAAATGTAAACGGAGAGTCCGCGCCCGGACCCGGCGGCCGGGGAAGCAGGGTCCGGCCGGTGCTGTCAAGTCGCTGGCCTAGACTCGGCCTTTGGGCACCGCCGTGCCCGCTTGTCGGCTACCACCCGAAAACCAGGTTTTCACGGCTCGAGGAGAACACGTTGAAGAGCACCGTCGAGCAGCTCAGCCCGACGCGAGTCAAGATCAATGTCGAGGTGCCGTTCGACGAACTCAAACCGAACTTCGACCGCGCCTACTCCAAGATCGCCTCGCAGGTCCGCATCCCGGGCTTCCGGCCCGGCAAGGTGCCCGCCCGCGTCCTGGAGAGCCGGATCGGCCGCGCGCCGGTGCTCGATGAGGTCGTCAACGAGGCCATCCCGGCGAAGTACCTGGAGGCGGTCCGGGCCGGCGAGGTGCGCACCCTCGGCCAGCCCGACTTCGAGGTGACCAAGCTCGAGGACCGTGAGGTGCTGGAGTTCACCGCCGAGGTGGACATCCGCCCGGAGATCACCCTCCCCGACTTCAGCGGCCTGTCGGTCAGCGTCGACGACGTCGAGGTGACCGACGAGGAGGTCGAGGCCGAGCTGGACAACCTCCGCGCCCGCTTCGGCACCCTCAAGGGCGCCGAGCGCCCCGCCCAGGACGGCGACTTCGTGTCGATCGACCTGTCGGCCACCGTCGACGGCCAGGAGGTCGAGGAGGCCGCCACCACCGGCCTGTCCTACGAGATCGGTTCGGGCCAGCTGGTCGAGGGCATCGACGAGGCCATCATCGGCGCGAACGAGGGCGAGACCAAGACCTTCACCACCAAGCTGGTGGCGGGTGAGTACGCCGGCCGCGACGCCGAGGTGTCGGTGACCGTGCAGAGCGTCAAGGAGCGCGAGCTCCCCGAGGCCGACGACGAGTTCGCCCAGCTGGCGAGCGAGTTCGACACCATCGACGAGCTCAAGTCCGACCTGCGCGAGCGCCTCGGCAAGATGAAGAAGGTCCAGCAGGGCGTGCAGGCCCGCGACAAGATCCTGGACGAGCTGCTGGAGACCGTCGACGTCCCGCTGCCGGAGAAGGTCGTCGAGGCCGAGGTCGAGAACCGCAAGCACGACGCGATCCACGACCTGGACCACAGCGAGGAGAACCTCGCCAAGGTGCTGGAGACCCAGGGCAAGACCCTCGAGGAGTTCCACGCCGAGCTGCAGACCGAGGCGGAGAAGGCGGTGCGCACCCAGCTGCTGCTGGACACCGTCGCCGACGCCGAGCAGGTCCAGGTGGGCGACGCCGAGCTGACCGAGCGGATCATCTACCAGGCCCAGCGCTTCGGCATCAGCCCGGACGAGTACGTGCAGCGGGCCCAGCAGTCCGGCCAGCTGTCCGCGATCTTCGCCGACGTGCGCCGCGGCAAGGCGCTGGCCTCGATCGTGCGCAAGGCGACGGTCACCGACGCCTCCGGCGCCGAGATCGACCTGAGCGACCTCTTCGGGGACGAGGAGGAGGCCCCCGCGGCCACCACTGAGACCGAGGTCACCGAGGAACCCGCGGCTGCTTCCGAGAAATAAAGCTGTCAGCGAACTTGGGCGGTACCGGGCATGCCGGGCCGCCCGAGTTCGTTAGGGTCGGTTACAAGATCTCAGCATCTTCGACAGTGCACAGTGGATCTCCCTCCCCGGGAGAGCCACAGCGGTGAAAAGGCAGGCAGACGTGACGCAGCACAAGGCAGAGGCACGCAGCTCGACCGCGGGCCTCAATCTGACCGACTCGGTGTACGAGCGGCTGCTCCAGGAGCGCATCGTCGTCCTCGGCTCCGAGGTCAACGACGAGGTGGCGAACCGGATCACCGCGCAGCTCCTGCTGCTGTCCGCGGAGGACTCCGAGTCGGACATCCGCTTCTACATCAACTCGCCGGGCGGCTCGGTGACCGCCGGGTTCGCCATCTACGACACGATGCAGCTCATCGAGCCGGACGTGGCGACCTACGCGATGGGCCTGGCCGCCTCGATGGGGCAGTTCCTGCTGTCCTCGGGCGCCCCCGGGAAGCGCTACTCGCTCCCGCACGCGCGCATCCTGATGCACCAGCCGTCGGCCGGTGTCGGCGGCACCGCATCCGACATCGCGATCCAGGCCGAGGTCTTCGGCAAGTGGAAGCAGGAGCTGGCCCGGATCACCGCCGATCAGACCGGTCAGACGGTCGAGCAGATCATCGCCGACGGCGACCGGGACCGCTGGTTCACCGCCGAGGAGGCGCGGGAGTACGGCTTCGTCGACCACGTCCTCACCCGGGAGAACCAGCTCCCGTCCAGCAACGGCAGCCGCTGACCGGGCCTGACGAGGAGAAAGCTCTCATGAACAACTTCCAGCTTCCGCAGTCCCGGTACATCCTGCCGTCGTACGTGGAGCGCACCAGCTACGGCGTCAAGGAATCGAACCCGTACAACAAGCTGTACGAGGAGCGGGTCATCTTCCTCGGCGTGCAGGTGGACGACGCGTCGGCCAACGACGTGATGGCCCAGCTGCTGCACCTCGAGCACGAGGACCCGGACCGCGACATCACGATCTACATCAACTCGCCGGGTGGCTCGTTCACCTCGCTGATGGCGATCTACGACACCATGCAGTTCGTGCGCCCGGACATCCAGACCGTCGCGCTGGGCCAGGCCGCCTCCGCGGCCGCGGTCCTGCTGGCGGCCGGTACCAAGGGCAAGCGGCTCGCGCTGCCCAACGCCCGCGTGCTGATCCACCAGCCGGCCACCGAGGGCACCTACGGGCAGGTCTCGGACCTGGAGATCCAGGCCAACGAGATCCAGCGGGTGCGCCGCCTGATGGAGACCACGCTGTCCAAGCACACGAACAAGACCGCCGACGAGGTCCGCGCGGACATCGAGCGGGACAAGATCCTGACGGCCGAGCAGGCCAAGGAGTACGGCATTATCGACGAGGTGCTGCCGTACCGCAAGGCGTCGCAGATCGGCTGAGTCCTGGCCCCGGGACTCTGGCCCGGGCCGGTGCGTGTCCTACCCGGCACGCCCCGTCCCCCGGTTTAGGGTCTCGGGGCGCCCGGCGCCCGCTGGTCCTCCCGCGCGGCGCTCCGGGCGGGTACCGTCTAGGGGCAGCGGCCATTTTTCCCGCTGGCTCGGCGGTGAGGGCAGGAACACGATCAGGTGTGCCGGCAGGTGCACCGGAGGGGAACAGGTCAACGGTCATGGCACGGATCGGCGACGGCGGGGACCTGCTGAAGTGTTCTTTCTGCGGGAAGAGCCAGAAACAGGTGAAGAAGCTCATCGCCGGACCTGGCGTCTACATCTGCGATGAGTGCATCGACCTGTGCAACGAGATCATCGAGGAGGAGCTGGCCGAGGCCGGCGAGGTCAAGCTCGACGAGCTGCCCAAGCCGCTCGACATCCACGAGTTCCTCGACCAGTACATCATCGGCCAGAGCGACGCCAAGCGGACGCTCGCCGTGGCGGTGTACAACCACTACAAGCGCATCCAGTCCGAGGACAAGACCGGTCCGAAGGACGCCAAGGACGAGCCGGTCGAGCTGGCGAAGTCGAACATCCTGCTGCTCGGGCCCACCGGCTGCGGCAAGACCTACCTCGCGCAGACCCTGGCCAAGATGCTGAACGTGCCGTTCGCCATCGCGGACGCCACGGCGCTGACCGAGGCCGGGTACGTCGGCGAGGACGTCGAGAACATCCTGCTGAAGCTGATCCAGGCGGCGGATTACGACGTCAAGCGCGCCGAGACGGGCATCATCTACATCGACGAGGTCGACAAGATCGCCCGCAAGTCGGAGAACCCGTCGATCACCCGGGACGTGTCGGGTGAGGGTGTGCAGCAGGCGCTGCTGAAGATCCTGGAGGGCACGACGGCGTCGGTGCCGCCGCAGGGCGGACGCAAGCACCCGCACCAGGAGTTCATCCAGATCGACACCACGAACGTGTTGTTCATCGTGGCGGGCGCGTTCGCGGGCCTGGAGAAGATCATCAACGAGCGGGTCGGCAAGCGCGGCCTGGGCTTCGGCGCCGAGATCCGCACGAAGGCCGAGATCGACGAGAGCGACGTCTTCTCCGACACGATGCCCGAGGATCTGATCAAGTTCGGGCTGATCCCGGAGTTCATCGGCCGTCTCCCGGTCGTGGCGAACGTGACGCACCTGGACAAGCATTCGCTGGTCCGGATCCTCACCGAGCCGCGCAACGCCCTGGTGAAGCAGTACAAGAAGTTGTTCGAGATGGACAACGTCGAGCTGGAGTTCACCAAGACGGCGCTGGAGGCCATCGCCGACCAGGCGGTGCTGCGTGGCACGGGCGCCCGCGGCCTGCGCGCGATCATGGAGGAGGTGCTGCAGCCGGTGATGTACGACATCCCGAGCCGCACCGACGTCGCCAAGGTCGTCATCACCGAGCAGACGGTCCGCGAGAACGTCAATCCCACGATCGTGTCGCGCCAGCCCTCGCGGCGCCGCAGCAGCGAACGTGGCGAGAAAACGGCCTGATCTGCGTGAAGGCGGTTCCGCCGCGCTCGCTAAGCTAGTCCGATGAGCGTGGAGGGGGCTGGTCCCCGTTCGGGTGCCGGCGAGGGCACCGCTCCGGCCGAGGCCGGGGACACCGTCGTTCCGGAGGGGCGGGACGACGTGCGCGGCATCAGCGATCTGACGTTCCGGATCGTCGCGCCGTACCTGAGCAGCGCGGCGCTGTACAAGGTCACGCTGGTGCTGTTGGGGCTGATGACGGCGGCCTGCGTGATCGCCGCCCCCGTGCGGCTCTCGGCGCTGCCCCTGATCCCGCTCCCCGTGCTCGGCCTGGGCTTCTACGCGCTCCGCCGGGTACGCGCAGCAGGCACCGAGTACCGCCCCTTGCTGCGCTGGTCATGCGTACTCTTCGCGGCGACGCTGTTCGGGTTGTGGCTGCTGTCGGTGGTGGGCCGCTGGGTCAGCTGACCTGGCACTGCCGGCGGCCGGCAACGCAAGGGAACCGGCACTCGGCTGTCCGCGCGGCAGCCCAGCAAACCGCCGGCCGGCAACGCGAGCCGACCAATACACACTCAAAGAGAGGGGGCGGGGGAGGTGGCACCCAAGGTGACCGTCCGGCGCCGTAGGCGCCTCCGCCCGTAGGGCGGGCTCTTCGCCTGCCTAACGTCACCTCTAAAGATCAAAAGATGTCCTCGCCGGACGGGCAGGCTCCGGGATGACGGGGGACCGTTGTTGTCTCGCCTCGGGCAGGTGGTCGCTGGGTGGTCATCCCGTCGCCTTCCGGTTTGTGTGTATCACTTTGAGCCAGGCCCGCAAGGTTGGCATGTCATCTCGCGTTGGCAGCGGATGTTGCGGGCCTGGCTCAAAGTGATCGTTGCGGTGTCAGGCGACGGGATGACCACCCAGCTTCGTTGGGGTCAAAGATCAAAAGCGGGCGCTACGCGCCGGGGTGGTGCCTGCCGAGGAAGCTCACCATGCTTGGCACCACCGTGCGGTTGAACGAGTCGCCGTGTTTGCCCTTCGCCGTGTAGCCGATTTCCGGTCTCGTCTCGGCGATGAAACGTCGGGCGCCGCTGATGAACGCGTCTTCCGTGCCGCACCACACGGCCGTGGGGATGCCGGCCGTCGCGCCCAGGTTCCTCAGCGGGTCCATCGATGCCCAGTCGGCCTCGTCGCGGAAGGCGTTGCGCTTCGCCATCTCCGTCCAGGACAGGATCAGCGCCGGCGCCAGCAGGGCCAGCGCCCCCACCGGCTGACGCCGCTCCACCCGGCGGCGGGCGTACAGCAGCGAACCGAAACCGCCCATCGACATCCCGGTGCAGGCGAACGGCAGTCCGTCGACGCCGCCGAGGCCGCGTTCCCGCAGCCACTGCGGAACCTCCTCCAGCAGCATCCCCATCGGATCGTCACCGGGGATGTTCTCGTGCCAGTAGTTGTCCCCACCGTCCACCGCGACGAACCCGAACGGCTGAACCCGCTTCCGGGCGACCTGGCTGGCCAGCTCGGCGAGCGTCCCCGTCGGCGCCGCCGTCCTGGCCCGTCCGCGCAGGCCGTGCAGCAGCAGCGACACCGGCAGGTTCCGCGGCGGCGACTTCGACGGCAGCAGGGTCACCAGGTCGACCATCCGGTTCCGGTACCGCGACCACACCCGCTCGACCTTCGCGACCCCGATCTGCGTCGCCGGGGAGGACGACGTCACACCGAGCGCCCGCTGCAGCGCCTCGCTCACCGGCAGCACCCCGGTGGCGGTCCCGGCGGCGAACGCGGCGATCCCCAGGCCCGAAGCGCCCGCGATCAGCACCGAACGGCGGCTCGGCCGCCTGCGCGGTTCGGTCGCTTCGTCCTCGTTCACCTGGCCTCCCGGCGCCATTGAACATCAATCCCGCTACCCATGTCGTGGGAAGGGCCGGAAGCGATACACCGGACGGGACTAGTCTCGTGATCGTGCGGTTCGCGATCTCGATTCCCCAGTTCGTGGCGGACGGAGCCTTCGACCCCGGCGCCTTCCGCGCCTACCTGCGGCGGGCCGAGGACCTCGGTTTCGAGAGCGGCTGGACCCAGGAACAGGTCCTCGGCGCCTTCCCGCACCTCTCGGCGAACGAAACCATGGCCTACGCGTTCGCGTGCACCGAGCGCCTGCGCCTGGGCTGCGCCGTCCACGTCACCCCGCTGCACATCCCCGCGCACCTGGCGAAGAGCCTCGCCACACTCGACCAGCTCAGCCGCGGCCGCTTGGACGTCGGCGTCGGCAGCGGCGGGCGCAACCGCCCGTTCGGCGCGTTCGGCCTCGACGGCGAGGCGCACGTCGCCCGGTTCACCGAAGGCATCCGCCTGCTCAAGGCCCTGTGGACCGAAGAGGAGGTCGACTTCGACGGCCGCTTCTGGCAGCTCGAGGGCGCCACGATGGAGCCCAAGCCGTTCCAGAAGCCCGGCCCGCCGCTGTGGTTCGGCGGCAGCCACCCGAACGCCCTCGCCCGCGCCGTGAAGCACGGCGACGGGTTCTTCGGCGCCGGCTCCTCGACCACCGCGGCCTTCGCCGAGCAGGTCAAAACGCTGCGCGAGCTGCTGGGCGGGCGCGAGGACTTCCAGATCGCCAAGCGCGTGTACATCTCGATCGACGACGACGGGAACGCCGCCCGGCGCCGCGCCGCCGACGGTCTCGCCGGCATCTACGGCAAGCGCGGCCTGGAGGCCGTCGCCGTGGCCGGCACCCCCGAGGAGTGCGTGGCCGGGGTCCAGGAGGTCGCCGACGCGGGTGCGGAGCTGATCCTGTTCACCCCGTTCGCCGACCAGGCCGAGCAGATGGAACGCGTGGCCGCCGAGGTCATGCCGCGGATCTGACGCTCACACCCCGGCCGGCTCCAGCACGCGCTGGTCGCCGGTGTAGAGGTTCATGCTGGTGCCGCGCAGGAACCCGACGAGGGTCATCCCGTTCTCCTCGGCCAGCTCCACCGCCAGGGACGACGGAGCGGACACGGCCGCGAGGAACGGGATGCCCGCCATCGCGGCCTTCTGCACCAGCTCGAACGACGCCCGCCCGGAGACGAGCAGCCCGCAGTCCGACAGCGGCACCCGGCCCTCCAGCAGCGCCCAGCCCAGCACCTTGTCGACCGCGTTGTGCCTGCCCACGTCCTCCCGCACGGCCAGCAGCGACCCGTCCGCGCGGAACAACCCGGCCGCGTGCAGGCCGCCGGTGCTGGCGAACACGCGCTGCTGCGCGCGCAACGCCTCCGGGAGCCCCGCGAGCACGTCGGTGGTCACGGCGAACGCCGACTCCCCGGGCGCGAAGCGGGTCTTGAGCTTCACCGCGTCCAGCGCCGCCTTGCCGCACACCCCGCACGAGGACGTCGTGTAGAAGTTGCGCTCCACGCCCGTCTCCGGCGGCGCCACGCCCTCGGCCAGGGTGAGGTCGAGGACGTTGTAGGTGTTGCGGCCCTGGTCGTCGACGCCGTCGCAGTACCGGGCCGTGAACACGTCGTCCCGCGACGCGATCACGCCTTCGGACAGCAGGAACCCGTGCGCCAGCTCGACGTCGTGGCCGGGCGTGCGCATGGTGACGGCCAGGGCCTTGCCGCCGACCCGCAGCTCCAGCGGCTCCTCGGCCGCCAGCAGGTCGGCGCGCCGCGTCCGCCCGCCGTCGGTCAGCTTCCGCACCGGTCGTCGCACCGTCACGCGCCCCATCGGGCACTCCATTCCACTCATCGACGACAGGAGCTTGCCGTGCCGTCGCGCATCTAGTAAGAAATTGCAGGCTCAATCACCAGCGTAGGGGAGCCCGCCGTGGCCGTCACATTCCTCGACCGTTCGCACAGCATCGCGCCTCCGGACTGGAGCCGGTGGCTGATCCCGCCGGCGGCCCTGTCGGTGCACCTCGCGATCGGCCAGGCCTACGCGTGGAGCGTGTTCAAACCGCCGCTGGAGAAGGCCCTGGGCCTGTCCGGCACGCTCAGCGCGCTGCCGTTCCAGCTCGGCATCGTCATGCTCGGCCTGTCCGCGGCCTTCGGCGGCACGCTGGTCGAGCGCAACGGGCCGCGCTGGGCGATGTTCGTGTCGATGACCTGCTTCTCGACCGGCTTCCTGGTGTCCGCGCTGGGCGCGTTCACCTCCCAGTACTGGCTGGTGGTGCTCGGCTACGGCCTGATCGGCGGCGTCGGACTCGGCATCGGTTACATCTCGCCGGTGTCGACGCTGATCAAGTGGTTCCCGGACCGGCCGGGGATGGCGACCGGGATCGCGATCATGGGTTTCGGCGGGGGAGCGCTCATCGCCTCGCCGTGGTCGAGCCAGATGCTGGAGTCGTTCGGGTCCACGCCGAGCGGTATCGGCACGTCGTTCCTGATCCACGGTGTGGTGTACGCGTTGTTCATGTCGCTCGGGGTGTTCCTGGTGCGCGTGCCTGCCGAGGGCTGGAAGCCGAAGGGCTGGGAGCCGGCGGCGGTGAAGGCCCGGTCGATGATCACCACGGCGAACGTGTCGGCGGCCAACGCCATCAAGACGCCCCAGTTCTGGTGCCTGTGGGTCGTGCTGTGCTTCAACGTGACCGCGGGCATCGGCATCCTGGAGAAGGCGTCGCCGATGATCACCGACTTCTTCCGGGGCACGCCGGTGCCGGTCGGCGCGACCGCGGCCGCCGGTTTCGTCGCGTTGCTGTCGCTGACCAACATGCTCGGCCGGTTCGTGTGGTCGTCCACTTCGGACATCGTGGGGCGGAAGAACATCTACCGGATGTACCTCGGTGTGGGCGCGCTGCTGTACCTGGTGATCGCCCTCGCCGGCAATTCGTCCAAAGTGGTCTTCATCCTCGCGGCCATGGTGATCCTGTCCTTCTACGGGGCGGGTTTCGCCACGATCCCGGCGTACCTGAAGGACATGTTCGGCACCTACCAGGTGGGCGCCATCCACGGCCGCTTGCTCACCGCGTGGTCGGCGGCCGGCGTGCTCGGGCCGCTGATCGTCAACGCGATCGCCGACAGCCAGAAGCACGCCGGCAAGCAGGGACCCGACCTCTACACCACGTCGTTCTACATCATGATCGCGCTGCTGGTGGTCGGCTTCATCGCCAACGAGCTGGTGCGCCCGGTGAACGCGAAGTACCACGAGCCGGAGAGCGCGGACGCCGCGCGCGAGGAGGCGAAATGAGCACGACGGAGCAGAGCCCCGCGCGCCGCCGGGTGTGGCTGATGACCCTGGCCTGGTTGTGGGTGGGCGTGCCGTTCCTCTACGGGCTCTACGAGCTGATCCTCAAGGTGATCAAGCTGTTCGGCGGCTAGAACAGCCCGCCCCCGGCGTGGATGGTCTTGCCGGTGATCCAGCCGCCGTCCGCCCAGGCGAGGAACGCCACGACCGAGGCGATGTCCGGCGGCTCGCCCAGCCGCCCCAGCGGGGTCTGGGCGACCGTCGCGGCGAGGCGGTCCGCGCTCATGCCCGCGTCCAGCGCGTCGCTGCGGGTGGCGCCGGGCAGGACGCTGTTCGCGGTGATCCCCCGCGGGCCGAGTTCCTTGGCGGCCGCGCGCACCAGCTGGTCGCCGGCGGCCTTGCTGGCCGCGTAGACGCCCGTGTGCGGCCGGGTCGTCGCGACGGTCCCGCTGGAGATCAGGATGGTCCGCCCGCCGTCCCGGAGCCGGCCGGCGGCTTCGCGCAGGGCGGTGAAGGTCGCGCGGGTGTTGGTGGCGAAGACCAGCTCGAAGTCCTCGTCGGTGGCCTCGGCGAGCGGCGCGAACCGCGCGATGCCGGCGTTGGCGCGAGCCGCCCGGTCTGGCCAGGGCGGTCGCCGCGCTGCACCGCGAGGCGGCGGTGCTGTACGCGGGCATCGCGCGGGAGTTCGACCTGACGAGCCAGCAGACGCAGGTGCTGTGCGCGCTGTCGCGGCGCCCGTCGTTCGGCGAGCTGGCGGCGCTGCTGGGCTGCGACAAGACGAACGTGACCGGGATGGTCGACCGACTCGGCAAGCGCGGCCTGCTGGCGCGCGAGCCGGACGAGAAGGACCGGCGCATCAGCCGCATCGTGCTGACCGCCGCGGGGGAGGAACTGCGGGAGCGAATCCGGCGGCGGTTCGCCGAGCCGCTGGCGGAGCGCTTCGCCGCGTTGAGCGACGAGGAACGCGCCGGCTACGCGAGCCTGGTCGAGGCGCTCGGCGGCTCAGGCGCGCAGGCTCTCGATCAGCCCCCGGCACGCTGACTGCACGTGCTCCTCCGCCAGGTCGCCCAGCCCCTCGGTCCGTCCGGCACGCAGCAGCGTCGCCAGTTCGCGGTGTTCGTCCACCACGCGGGTCCGGTAGTGCTCGTGTGACAGCCGCACCCGGTGGGCCTGGAACAGGTGCACCTGCGACCGCACGGCCTCCCACGCGCTGGTCAGCCTTCCGTTGCCCGCCATCGCGTACACGCAGTCGTGGAACTCGATGTCCAGCGCCACCAGCCGGCCGCCGTCCGCCGCGCCGTCCACCTCCCGTTCCATCGCCGCGACCAGGCGGTCCAGCTCGTCGAACTGCTCCGGCCGTCCCCGCGCCGCCGCGGTCAGCGTCGCCAGCCGGTCCAGGGCCGCGCGCACCGCGTAGACCTCGGTGATGTCGGTCTCGCTCAGCTCGATGATCCGCGTGCCCCGGTGCCACTCGCTGCGCACCAGCCCCTCGCGCTCCAGGATCGCCAGCCCCTCGCGCACCGACCCGCGGCTGACCTGCAGCGACGCGGCCAGCTCGACCTCCCGCAGCGCGCTTCCGGGCGCGAAGCGGCCGGACAGGATCTCGTCGCGGATGCGGTCGGCGGCCTCCTCGCGCAGCCCGCGCCGCCGGGCGGGTTGCATGTACTAATGTTGACATTACGACATACCTCGGGTCAAGCTGGAGCCACCGACTGAGAAGGAGGCACTATGACCCGCCCCGCGTTCCACCTCGCGATCCCGGTCGACGACCTCGGCCGCGCCCGGGAGTTCTACGGCGGGGTGCTCGGCCTGCCCGAGGGCCGCTCCGACACCAAGTGGGTGGACTGGAACTTCCACGGCCACCAGGTCGTCACCCACGTGGTCGAGGGCGCGCGCAACGAGGCCGGCCGCAACCCGGTCGACGGCCACGACGTCCCGGTGCCGCACTTCGGCCTGGTCCTGACGGTCGAGGCCTTCCACGAGCTGGCCGGCCGCCTCAAGGACGCCGGCACCCAGTTCGTCATCGAGCCCTACCAGCGCTTCGCGGGCGAGCCGGGGGAGCAGTGGACCATGTTCCTGCACGACCCGGCCGGCAACGCGCTGGAGTTCAAGGCCTTCCGCGACGAGTCCCAGCTGTTCGCCAAGTGAGCCGCGGCGTTCTCGTCACCGGCGCGTCGGCGGGCCTGGGCCGCGCGATCGCCACGGCCTTCGCCGAGCGCGGAGACCGTGTCGCGGTGCACTACAACTCCAACCAGGCCGCCGCGGAAGCCACCTTGACCGCCCTGCCCGGCGACGGGCCCGCGCTGGTCCAGGGCGACATCCGCGAGGCGCGGCACCTCGCCGACACCGCCGAAGACGCGCTCGGCGGGGTCGACGTCCTGGTCAACAACGCCGCCGTGGTGACCACCACCGAGACCGCGCACCCGCTCGCGGACACCACCTTCGAGCACTGGCGCGAGGTCTGGCGCCAGTCGGTGGAGGTGAACCTGCTCGGGGCGGCGGACATCACGTTCTGCGTCGCCCGGCACATGATCGCCCGCGGCGCGGCCGGACGGGTGGTCAACGTCGGCTCGCGCGGCGCCTTCCGCGGTGAGCCGGACCACCCCGCCTACGGCGCGACCAAGGCCGCGCTGCACTCGCTCGGGCAGTCGCTGGCGGTGCACCTCGCGCAGCGCGGCATCGCGGTCGCCACGGTCGCGCCCGGGTTCATCGCGACCGAGCGCGTCGCGGGCTGGCTGACCGGCGAGCGCGGCGACGCGCTGCGGGCCCAGTCGCCGTTCGGCCGCGTCGCCCAGCCGCAGGAGATCGCCGCGGCCGTGGTCTACCTGGCCTCGGCGGAGGCCGAGTGGGCCTCCGGCGCCATCCTCGACCTCAACGGCGCCTCCTACCTGCGGTCCTAGGGACAGTCCTCCGGGCGAACCACCTTCAGGATCCGTTCCGAGATCGCCCGGAGGGCTTCCACCTGGTCCCGGGTGAGCACGTCGAACACCAGCTCCCGCACGCTGTCCACGTGGTGCGGCGCGGCCTGCTCGATCGCCTCCCGGCCCTCCCGCGTCAGCACGATGAACGCGCCGCGCGCGTCGTCCGCGCACTCCTCGCGCGCCACCAGCCCGCGCTTCTGCATGCGCCGCAGGTGGTGCGACAGCCTGCTCTTCTCCCAGTCCAGCGCCCTGGCCAGCTCGAACACCCGCACCCGGCCCTCGGGTGTGTCCGTGAGCTGCACCAGCACCTCGAAGTCGGGCAGCGACAGCCGGGAGTCCGCCTGCATCCGGCGGCCCAGCGCGGCGTTGAGGTGACTCTGCATCTTCACGTACGCGCGCCACGCCTGCTGTTCACCGTCGTCGAGCCATCGGGTCATGCCACCGAGTATAGCGGGAATAGTTGACGCGTCATCTAAGTTGTGTCACTGTGTCGATGACACATCAACCGGACCTTCACGGGAGGAACCCACAATGACCACCCAGACCAGCTACGCGAACCTGACCGGCGAGTACACCCTGGACCCGACCCACACGCGGATCGGCTTCGTCGCCCGCCACGCGATGGTCACCAAGGTGCGCGGCGCGTTCAACGAGTTCACCGGCACCGCCCACATCGACGGTGACGACCCGGCCAAGTCGTCGGTGACGATCGCCATCAAGGCGAACAGCATCGACACCCGCAACGCCGACCGCGACGCCCACCTGCGCAGCAACGACTTCCTGTCGATGGATGAGTACCCGGAGATCACCTTCGCGTCCACCGCGATCCGGCAGACCGGCGACGCGAGCTTCGACGTGACCGGTGACCTGACGATCAAGGGCATCACCAAGTCCGTCACGGTCCCGTTCGAGTTCGAGGGCACCGCCCAGGACCCGTTCGGCAACACCCGGATCGGCTTCGAGGGCTCGACCACCATCAACCGCAAGGACTTCGGCGTCACCTGGAACGCCGCGCTGGAGACCGGCGGCGTCCTGGTGAGCGACAAGGTCACCCTCGAGTTCGAGGTCTCCGCGATCAAGGCCGCCTGACGCGGATGGCGGTGGTGCCCGGCGGGTACGCCGGGCACACCACCTCCGCCCCCAGAAAGGAACGCAGGCCATGACCTCCGTCGACCTCGACGCGGTCCGCCGGGAGCGCGACCGCATCCGCGACACCCACCTCAAGCCGGCCGGGCAGCGCCCGCCCTCGTCCGCCCGCGGGCTGCACCACACGGCGCTGATCAGCAGCGACGTCGAGCGGACCGTCCGCTTCTACCAGGACCTGCTGGAGTTCCCGCTCACCGAGCTGATCGAGAACCGCGACTACCCCGGGTCGTCGCACTTCTTCTTCGACATCGGCAACGGCAACCTGCTGGCGTTCTTCGACTTCCCGGGCCTGGACGTCGGGCCCTGCGCCGAGGTGCTCGGCGGGCTGCACCACATCGCCATCTCGGTCGACCCGCAGCGGTGGCAGCGGCTGGTCGCCAAGCTCGACGAGGCCGACGTGGAGCACGCGGTGCACAGCGACGTGTCGGTCTACTTCCGCGACCCGGACGGCGCCCGCATCGAGCTGATCGCCGACCCGCTCGGCGAGATGTACGGCAGCCAGGTGCTCTAGGACGCCGCCGGCACGGCCGCGCCGAAGACGGCGCGGTGCCCGCGGGCGGTGTCCAGGTACTCGCGGACCCGGTGGATCAGCCCGTCCCGCAACTCGAAGACGAAGCAGTAGTCGTTGCGGTAGGCGTTGCCGTTCGCCAGCGTGGCGCTCATCGTCTCTTCCACGACCACCCGGTCGCCATCTGCGTAGAAGCCGTGGAACTCCACCGAGACGTCGCTGACGAACAGCCGCGAAAAGTCGTGCGCCAGGAAACGCGTGATCGCCTCCCGGCCCACCATGTGGCTGGGCGCGTCGAGCGCGACGGCCGTGGCGTTGCCCGCCGGTGCCAGCCACTCGGCGTCCTCGGTGAAGAACGCCGCGATCTGCTTCGCGTCATGTGTGGCGAACGCGCGCCACGCGGCCTGTACCACGGCTCTGTTGTCCATCCGGGGGACGTCACTGGTCGGCGCCCCGGCCACGCTGGCGGAAATCGGACAAGATCGTCGCGTCAGGACGCGGGCTCCAGGCGGAGCACGATCGCCTTCGAGACCGGCGTGTTGGACTTCTTCGCCACCGAGTCCAGCGGCACCAGCGCGTTCGCCTCCGGGAAGTAGGCCGCCGCGCAGCCGCGGGCCGTGGGGTAGGCCACGGTCCGGAAGTGCTCCGCCCGCCGCTCGCTGCCGTCCTCCCACTCCGACACCAGGTCGACCAGCTGCCCGTCGGCGAAGCCCAGTTCGGCCAGGTCGTCGGCGTGCACCAGCACCACCCGGCGCGCGTCCTCGATGCCGCGGTAGCGGTCGGACAGGCCGTAGATCGTGGTGTTGTACTGGTCGTGGCTGCGCAGCGTCTGCAGCAGCAGCCGGCCCGCCGGCACCCGCGGGAACTCCAGTTCGCTCGTCGTGAAGTTCGCCTTGCCGGTGCTCGTCTGGAACGACCGCGAGTCGCGCGGCGGGTGCGGCAGGACGAACCCGTCCGGCTGCCGCACCTTCGCGTTGTAGTCCTCGCACCCGGGCACGACGGCCGCGATCCGGTCGCGGATCAGGTCGTAGTCGCCCTCGAAGTCCCGCCACGGCACGGCGTGGTCGTCGCCGAACAGCTCGCGCGCCAGCCGGCAGACGATCGCCACCTCCGACAGCAGGTGCTCGCTCGCCGGCTTCAGCCGCCCGCGCGAGACGTGCACGCACGACATCGAGTCCTCGACCGTGACGAACTGCTCGCCCGTGGCCTGCGTGTCCCGCTCGGTGCGGCCCAGCGTCGGCAGGATCAGCGCGGTCCGGCCCGGCACCACGTGCGACCGGTTGAGCTTGGTCGACACGTGCACCGTCAGCTCGCACGAGCGCAGCGCCCGCTCGGTCAGCTCCGAATCCGGCGTGGCGGCGGCGAAGTTGCCGCCCATGCCGAGGAAGACCTTGCCCCGGCCGTCACGCATGGCGCGGATCGCGTCCACCGTGTCGAACCCGTGCTTGCGCGGCACCGGGATGCCGAACTCGTCCTCCAGCTTGCTCAGGAACGCCTCGGGCATCTTCTCCCAGACACCCATCGTGCGGTCGCCCTGCACGTTGGAGTGCCCGCGCACCGGGCACAGGCCCGCGCCCGGCTTGCCGATCATGCCGCGCGCGAACGCGAGGTTGCTGATCTCCTGGATCGTCGCGACCGCGTGCCGGTGCTGCGTGACACCCATCGCCCAGCAGTAGACGGTGCGCTCGGACGCGGCGATCATCCGCGCGATCCGCTCGATCTGGCCGCGGTCCAGGCCGGTGGCCTCGTCGATCGCCGCCCAGTCGATCTCCCGCAGGTTCTTGGCCCAGTCGTCGAAGCCGTGCGTCGAGGAGTCGACGAACGCGCGGTCGACGATCGTGCCCGGCGCCTCCTCCTCCCACGACAGCAGCAGGTGCCCGATCGCCTGGAACAGCGCCAGGTCGCCGCCGAGCCGGATCTGGGCGAACTCGTCGGACAGCGGCGTGCCCTTGCCGACCACCCCGCGCGGGTTCTGCGGGTTCTTGAACCGCATCAGCCCGGCCTCGGGCAGCGGGTTCACCGCGATCACCTTCGCGCCGCGGCCCTTCGCCTCCTCCAGCGCGGACAGCATGCGCGGGTGGTTGGTGCCCGGGTTCTGGCCGACGACGACGATCAGGTCGGCGTGGTGGATGTCGGCCAGGCTGACCGACCCCTTGCCGATGCCGTAGGCCTCCGACAGCGCCGCGCCGGAGGACTCGTGGCACATGTTGCTGCAGTCCGGCAGGTTGTTCGTGCCGAACGAGCGCACCAGCAGCTGGTACAGGAACGCGGCCTCGTTGCTGGTGCGGCCCGAGGTGTAGAAGATCGCCTCGTCCGGGTTGTCCAGTTCCCTGAGCCGGCCGGCGATCAGGCGGAAGGCGTCGTCCCAGCTGATCGGCTCGTAGTGCGTGCCGCCCTCGCGCAGCACCATCGGCTCGGTGAGCCTGCCCTGCTGGCCGAGCCAGTAGTCGGTGCGGCCGTGCAGCTCCTCGACGGAGTGCTGGGCGAAGAACTCCCGGCCGACGCGCCGTTTCGTGGCCTCCTCGGCGACCGCCTTCGCGCCGTTCTCGCAGAACTCGGCGAACTTGCGGTGCTCACCGTCCTCGGCGCGGGGCTCCGGCCAGGCGCAGCCGGGGCAGTCGAAGCCGTCGCGCTGGTTGAGCAGGCGCAGGGTCTTCACCGTGCGGCCGGTGCCCATCTGCTCGACACCGCGCAGGAGTGACACCGCCACTCCCGGGATGCCGGCCGCCCATTCCTTGGGTTTGTGCACTTCGAGGGCGGCTTCGTCGATGTCGGCGCGAGGAGCGTTGCGTGTCACGTCCCCTATCTTGCGTTAGCGGCCGCCCCGGGTCGAGTACCGGATTTCGGGAGTTTCCGGTCGGCCAGCGTCACGGCGAACAGCACGACGCCGATCACGATGAGCGCCGTCGCCAGTTCGTGCAGGCCACGCGAGGTGGCCTCGTCGCCGAAGCACAGGGCGATCAACGTGGACGCCGCGATCGCGCCCAGGTACTGCGCGGTGCGGAACAGCCCGCTCGCGGTGCCGATCACCTCGGGCGGGGCCTGGCCGTAGAGGACGGTCTGGTTGGTCACGCTCGTCAGGCCCTGGCCGAGCCCGAACACCGCGGCGAGCACGACCAGCGCGCCGATCCAGGTCCCGTCGCCGACGAACAGCAGCAGCACCGACCCGGCGAGCAGGGCCAGCGAGTTGACGATCAGGCGGCCCTTGAGTCGCGTCGGCTTGCCCGCGAAGGCGGCCGCCAGCACGGCGGCGACCGACATCGGGGTCAGCAGCGCGCCCGCGGCCGACTCGGTGAGCCCGCGCGCCGACTCCAGCCACTGCACGTAGCCGAACATGATCGAGTAGACGATGAGGAACGCCAGCGACTGCCGCAGGTAGGTGCGCAGCAGCGGGCCGTTCCCGGCGAGCATCCGCAGGTCGACGAACGGGCGGCGGGCGCGCAGCTCGACCCGGACGAACAGGGCGCCCAGCACCAGCGCGACACCGATCAGGTACAGGTCGGACACCGCGGGCGCCATCACGTAGAGGAGCACCGCGAGCAGGGTCGCGGAGAACAGGGCGATACCCGCGGCGTCGATCGGCTCCCGCGGGCCGGTGCGCGGCGGGTCCCTGGGCACCCAGACGAGCGCGAGCACGAACGCGACCGCGGCCAGCAGGATGTTGACCGCGAAGATCGCCGGCCAGCCGGCCAGGCCGATCAACGCGCCGCCCAGCGTCGGGCCGATGACCATGACGGTCTGCGCGGACATCGCGAGGATCGACAGGATGCGGCTCGGCACGCCGCCGCCGGTGGCGTCCGCGCGTTTGCGCAGCACCGCCATCGCGGCCGGGAAGCCGGCGCAGGTGCCGATCCCGAGCACCACCCGGACCGCGACCAGCCAGCCCAGCGAGAACGCGAGCAGCCCGCCGACACCGGCGAGCAGCACGGTGACCGCGCCGGCCAGCAACACGCGCCGCGCGCCGAACCGGTCGACGAACAGCCCCACCACCGGCTGCCCGACGGCGGTGGCCAGGTAGAGCGAGGTGATCAGCCACGCGGTCTGCCCCGGCCCGGCGCCGAACGCCTGGCCGATGGGCACCAGCGCCACGGCGATCAGGGTGGAGTTGATCGGGTTGAGCACCGCGCTGGCCACCAGGGGCAGGACCAGGCGCGGCGGGTAGGCGGTTCGCGTGGGCTGGGTCGTCCGCTGAGGCGTCGTCACCACTTCCTCATCGCTGCGCCAGCTTCGCGAGCAGGGGCAGCGCTTCGTCGAGCTTGCGGCGTTCCTCGGCGGTGAGGTCGTCGGTCAGGGCGCGGGCCAGCCACTCCTCGCGGTGCTGGTGCACGCCCCGCACGGTCTTCTCGCCCAGGTCCGACAGGGCGACCAGCACGCGGCGCCCGTCGTGCGGGTCGCGGGTGCGGCTGAGGTAGCCCAGCTCGTCCAGGGCGCCCAGCGTGGCCGCCATGGACTGCTGCCGGACGTGCTCGGCCGCCGCGAGCTGCGCCTGGGTGGCCGGCCCGTCCCGGTGCAGGCGCGCGAGCACCGCCGACTGGGAGGGCGTCAGGACACCCGCGTTGTCCACCTGCCGGAGGCGGCGGTGCAACTGCCCGACCACGGCGCGCACGGCTCCCGCGAGGCGCGCCGCGTCGTTCGGTACCCGCGTCATATAGACAGGCTAGGCTGTTGAGCCTGGACTGTCGAACTGACTACTCGCAACCCCCGGTGAACTCGGGCATCGGCTTGGTCACGTCGTACATCGCGGCCTCGTCGAAGCCGACGGCCTCCGGGTCGTCCGGATACGGCTCGCTGTACGCCGGTGCCAGGTAACCGCGCTTCGACGGCTCGCAGGCCATCGAGTAGACGACTCCCTGCGTGCTCGTCACCCACAAACCGCGGTCGTTCTTCTGGTAGGTGGTGCCCCGGACCAGTTCGAAATCCACCTCGTAGCGGAGGAACACGTCGATGTCACCGGGGCCCAGGATCGGTGCGTGGCTGCCGGGGTCGAACGCGTAGGCCACCGAATAGTCGGCGTGCAGGGCCAGGGTGTTCGGCTCGCGTCCGGGGGCCGCGGTGATGGTGCCCGTGATCCGCGGGCCGGCCGGGAGCAGCCGGTAGCCGTCCTCGGCGAAGCTGACCACCTCGCGAAGGCCCTCGGTGCGGTCGGTGATCGCCTTGGCGAACTCCGGCCGGGCGTTCGGGGCCAGCAGGTTCAGCAGCAGCGATCCGTCGTGGCCTTCGATGGTGCGGCGGTCGAGCCTGCCCGCCCGGATGACCTCCTTCACCTGGGCGACAGCGTTCTGCACCTCGCCGGCGGAGAACTTGCCGACCGGGCCGGGCGGCGGGGTCAGCAGGCTGTCGACCGACTCGCCCCAGGTCTCGGCGGGCGTGCCGTCGAAGGGACGCTCCAGGTTCACCCGGGCGAGGTCCGGCAGCACGCTGGGCGCGGTCGGGCGCATCTCGGCCGCTGGGGGAGCGCTGCCGTCGTAGTGGGCGGACGTCGAGCGGCCCCACTGGACGAACCCGAACACGGCCCCGGCCACGACGACGAGCGACACGCCGGTCCACGCGAGCCGCTTGCCCATCCGCGCCCGGCGGCGCTGCCTGCGCAGGTCGACCCACGCCTCCTTGACCGCGTGCCGCTGCCAGTCCGGATCCCGCAGATCCGGGTGCTGCCCGATGTCGTAGTCGTCCACTTCGGACCCGCCCTTCCGGTTCGATCTCGACTGGTGATCGACGGGCGGCGAAGATCGTTACGTGGTGCAAGCATCCTGAGACCGATCCGCAAACAACGGTGCGATCAGGTTCACGCGGGCGTACCGGCAGGCGGCGCCCTCCAGGAAGGCCTGGCCGCCGACGACGTGGATCCCGGCGGTGGTGGCCTTGAACGGCGGCGACCTGCGCACCACGAAGTCGAGCTGGAAGGTGCGGAGCACGACCAGTTCGGCCGGGTCGAACACCTTCGCGCCCGCCGGGTCGAACGCGTACGCGACGCGCAGGTCCACCCGCACGGACAGCTCGGCCCGGCTCGTGCCCGGGCCCACCGACATGGTCCCGTCCGTCTTGGGGCCCGCCGGCAGCAGCCGGTAACCGTCGGCGACCACCGCGAGGTAGGGCGGAAAGTTCTCCGTGCGCGCGAGCACGGACGGCTCGGCGATCTCGCGCGCGCTGGGGGACAGCAGGCCCAGGAAGCGGTCGAAGCGGCGCTGCTCGATCACCTCGCGGTCCACGTTGAGCGCCGCCGCCAGCTGCCGGACCTGCTCCGCCGCCGCGGCGACCTCGGCGGCGGAGAAGTCGCCGACCGGGGTCGCCGCGGGCAGGCGCAGCCCGTCGATGCCATCCGGCCAGGCGGCCGCGGGAGTGGCGGCGAACGGTGCGGCGAGGTCGACCGGCACGGCGACCGGCAGCGCGACCGGCAGGCCCGCCGCCCGCACCGCCGACAGGACGGCCGCGGGTCTGCTCGCGGGCACCACCAGCAGCGCCGCCACGCCGGCGAGGGCCAGTGTGGCCGCCGTCACCAGGGCCGCCGTCATTCGCCACGGCACCGGCCGCGCGTTGTCCAGGGTGTGCTCGTAGCCGTCCACTTCGGACCCATCGCTGGTGCCCGGAGATCGTTACCGGCCCCGGGAGGCAATGCGGATGCGGCGCTGATTACCAGGTTCGTACACTTACCGGTTGTGACGGAGAACGCCCCTGACCAGCAGCCCGCCCTCCCGGCCGCGTGGAACCCGGCCGACGAAGAAGCCGCCCTCTACCAGCGGTGGGTAGACGCGGGCTACTTCACGGCCGACGCCGGGTCGGACAAGCCTCCGTTCACCATCGTGCTGCCGCCGCCGAACGTCAACGGCAGCCTGCACATGGGGCACGCGCTCAACCACACCCTGATGGACGTGATGACGCGCCGCCGCCGCATGCAGGGCTACGAGGTCCTCTGGCTGCCGGGCACGGACCACGCCGGTATCGCCACCCAGAACGCGGTGGAGCGCGAGCTGGCCAAGCAGGGCAAGTCGCGCCACGACCTGGGCCGCGTGAAGTTCGTCGAGCGCGTCTGGGAGTGGAAGGCCGAGTACGGCGGCAAGATCCTCGGCCAGATGCGCCGCCTCGGCGACGGCGTCGACTGGTCCCGCGAGCGCTTCACCATGGACGAGGGCCTGTCCCGCGCCGTCCAGACCGTGTTCAAGCGCCTCTACGACGACGGCCTGATCTACCGCGCCGAGCGCATCATCAACTGGTGCCCGCGCTGCATGACGGCGCTGTCGGACATCGAGGTCGACCACTCCGAGGACGAGGGCGAGCTCGTCTCCATCCGCTACGGCGACGGCGAGAACTCGATCGTCGTGGCCACCACGCGCGCCGAGACGATGCTGGGCGACACCGCGGTCGCCGTCCACCCCGACGACGAGCGGTACCGGCACCTGGTCGGCACCGAGGTGGAGCTGCCGCTGACCGGCCGCCGCATCCCGGTCATCGCCGACGAGCACGTCGACCCCGAGTTCGGCACCGGCGCCGTCAAGGTCACCCCGGCGCACGACCCGAACGACTTCGAGATCGGCCGCCGCCACGACCTGCCGATGCCGACGATCATGGACGAGCGCGCCACGATCACCGTGCCGGGCCCGTTCCAGGGCCTCGACCGGTTCGAGGCGCGCCCGGCGGTCGTCGCGGCGCTGCGCGAGCAGGGCCGGATCGTCGCGGAGAAGCGGCCGTACGTGCACGCCGTCGGGCACTGCTCGCGGTGCGACACGGTCGTCGAGCCGCGGCTGTCGCTGCAGTGGTGGGTCAAGGTCGAGCCGCTGGCCCGCGCGGCCGGTGACGCGGTCCGCGACGGGCGCACCAAGATCCACCCGCCGGAGCTGGCGAAGCGCTACTTCGACTGGGTCGACAACATGCACGACTGGACGATCTCGCGCCAGTTGTGGTGGGGCCACCGCATCCCGGTCTGGTACGGCCCGAACGGCGAGACCGTGTGTGTCGGCCCGGACGAGCAGCCGCCCACGGGCGAGGGCTGGAAGCAGGACCCGGACGTCCTGGACACCTGGTTCTCCTCGGGCCTGTGGCCGCTGTCCACGCTCGGCTGGCCGGAGAAGACGCCGGACCTGGCGAAGTTCTACCCGACCAGCGTCCTGTCCACCGGCTACGACATCCTCTTCTTCTGGGTCGCCCGGATGATGATGTTCGGCCTCTACGCCGGCGACGACGTCCAGCCGTTCGACCACGTCTACCTGCACGGGCTGATCCGGGACCAGTTCGGCAAGAAGATGTCCAAGTCCCGCGGCAACGGCATCGACCCGCTCGACTGGATGGACAGCTACGGTGCCGACGCCACGCGCTTCACCCTCGCCCGCGGCGCGAACCCGGGCGCGGACATGGCGGTCGCCGAGGAGTGGGCCGCCGGCTCGCGCAACTTCTGCACGAAGCTGTGGAACGCCACCAAGTTCGCGCTGATGAACGGCGCGACGGTGGCGACGCCGCTGCCGCCGGCCGCCGAGCTGACCGAGGCCGACCGCTGGATCCTCGGCCGCCTCGCCACCACGGTGTCCGAAGTGGACGACCTGCTGGAGGACTTCCAGTTCGCCAAGGCCATCGACCGGCTCTACCACTTCACCTGGGACGAGCTGTGCGACTGGTACCTGGAGCTGGCGAAGGTCCAGATCGCGGGTGACCGGGCGGAGGGCACCCGCGCGGTGCTGGGGCACGTGTTCGACACGGTGCTGCGGTTGCTGCACCCGGTGATCCCGTTCATCACCGAGAAGCTGTGGCAGGCGCTGACCGGCGGCGAGTCCATCGTGATCGCGCCCTGGCCGAAGCCGGACACCTCCTACGCCGACGCGGCGGCCGACGCCCGGATCGCCGACGTGCAGAAGCTGATCACCGAGATCCGCCGGTTCCGCTCCGACCAGGGCCTCAAGCCCGGTCAGCGCGTCGCGGCGCGGGTCGACGGCGAGGGCTTCGGCGACGTGTCCGGGCACGAGGAGGCGGTGCGGGCGCTGGCGCGGCTGACCGCCCCGGAGGACGGGTTCACGGCGTCGGCGTCGGTCGAGGTGAGCCTGTCCGGCGGGAACGTGCACGTCGAGCTGGACCTGAGCGGCGCGGTCGACGTGGCGGCCGAGCGCAAGCGGCTGGAGAAGGACCTGGCCGCGGCGCAGAAGGAGCTGAAGCAGACCGAGGGCAAGCTCGGCAACCAGGCGTTCCTAGACAAGGCGCCGGCCGAGGTGGTCGAGAAGATCAAGGTGCGCCGGGACGCCGCGGCCGCCGACATCGAGCGCCTGACCGCGCGGCTGGCTTCGCTGCCCACCGCGTGAGTCGTGCGGTGCCGTCCGCGGGGACCCCCGCGGGCGGCACTCGCGGGATCAGGCGATGGCGCCGAGGATGCCGGCGACGAGCCGCGGTCGCGAGACGTGCGGGCAGTGTCCGGCCTCGATTTCGACCGGCTCGGTGCCGAGGCGTTTGTGCGGGTACCACAGGCGCAGGGTGGAAGTAGGCCGCTTCGGCCGGGTCCGGCGCGGGCGCCGTCGCCAGCCGCCATTCGTTGCCGGGCACGTCCGGCGTACGGGACGGAGCCGCCGCCCCGCGCGGTCAGCGGCCGGTGGAGCCGTCGATCTGTTCGCGCAGGATGTCGGCGTGGCCGGCGTGCCGGGCGGTCTCCTCGATCATGTGCACGAGCAGCCAGCGCATCGACGGCGGCTCGGTCTCTCGCAGCGAACGCGCGCCCGGCCGGTCCAGGTCCGCGCACCCGGCGACGATCGCGTTGCCGCGTTCCACCATCGCGCGGTACTCGGCGACCAGCGAATCCGTCGTGTCGGCCGCCGTGGGGACGGCGTCGTCGTCCCACAGCTCGACCTCTTCGCCCGCGTAGGCCCACACGAACCAGTTGTGCTCGACCGCGGTCAGGTGCTTCACCAGCCGCAGCAGGCTCGTGCCGGACGGGACGCCCGCGGCGCGCGCGGCCTCGTCCGGCACCCCGGTGGCCTTCGCGATGATCGATTCCCGCAGGTAATCGAGGAAGGCCACCAGTGTCGTCCGCTCGTCGGAGTTCAGGCTGGGGGGACGCAGGTCGCCGCGTGTCATGGTGCTCACCCTAAGCGGGCGGGTAGACGAGGATGCTCTCGCCACCGTTGGTGGCGGTGCCCAGGTACGCCGCTCCGGCCGCGATGCCGTCGGGCAGCTCGGTGCCGCCGGGCAGCGGCGTCGCCTGGCCGGTCAGCAGTGAGACGCTCACCGGCGTGTCGTCGCTGCCCGCCGTGCCGTAGGCGGTGCCATCCTCGCCGACCGCGGTCAGCTCGATCGCCCGCCGGCCGGCGGTTTCGGCGAAGCACTGGCCCTGCCCGGTCCGCAGGTCGAACGCCGCGAACCCGGCGAGCACGAACCGGTCCGACACCAGCGGGGTGAGACCGGACGGGCCGTGCGCGCCGCGGAGGTCACACCGCACCGAGCCGCGGACGTGCCCGGTGGCGGCGTCGTGCAGCGCCCACAGCCACTCGGTGGGATCCTCGGTCGGCCAGCCGGCGAGGATCGCCTCGCCGTCCGGGGACGCGACGATCTCGACGTTGCGGAAGCCCTCGTTCGGACTCGCACCGGAGGGCACCACGTCGTCGCTGATCCACCCGCCCGGAACCCAGAACGCCTGGAAGCCCTGCACCAGCGGGCCGTTCGCGGTCATGCCGACGACGGTCATCCCGTCCGCGCACGAGCCGATGGCGTGCGGGCAGTCCTTCGGCGGCCGCAGCTCGGCGCCGTCCGCCGGGTAGCTCGTCATGCTGCCGTCCGCGACGCGCACCACCGTGACGCCGTCGCCGTTCTCCAGGAAGACCCGGCCATCGGCCTGGGCCCAGTAGTCGCCGACCGCGACGGGCAGGCTGATCTCCCGTTCGGGCGTGACCGAACCGGACGAGTCGGTGCCGTACACGTAGAGGCGCGTGCTCCGCGCGGGTTTGTCCACGCCGTTGTCCTCGCCCGCGCCGGTGGTGGCCAGTACCGCGTACTCCCGGTCGCCGTCGGTGGTCACGAACACCGTCGAGCCGAGACGGCCGCTGTCGAGTTCCGGCACTGGCGCGCTCCTCCACCGGATCGCCCCGGTGACGGCGTCGTGCGCGACCACGTGCACCCCGTCCGGGCCGCTCGCGAGCACGAGCAGCAGCCCGGCCCGCGGCGCACCCGTGGGGCGGGCGAGCTCGACGTCCTGGTCCTCGCTGATCGACCAGCCCCGGGCGCTGTCGAACGCCGCGGGAACCGGTTCCCGCGGCGCGGCCGGCGCGGCGCTGGTCGACGGTGGCGGCGCGGCCGGGTGCCCGCCATCGGAACCACATCCGGCGAGCACCACGACCGCGCAGGCCGCCGCCAGAACCCCCGTCACCTTGTGCACCACGTCGTCACTCCCAGTCGATCATCGAAACCGGGGCTGAGACGCGGGTGCGGCGGAACCGGTTCCTCAGGCGGCCGGCCGGAGCCGGGCCTCCAGCGCGTCCAGGTCCGGCGCGAACCACACCTGCCGGCCCCGGTTCGACTCCCGCACGTAGGCAGCCAGCGCCTCGCTCGCCGCGGTGAACCGCTCGATGTCGTCGACGATCGCCAGCCGGAACCCGTAGTTCAGGAACTTCTGGGTGACCGCGCCCGCGATGCCCGTGCTCAGGTCGAAGAACCCCGGGTCCAGCCGCTCCACCGGCAGGACGAGCCACTCGACGTCCTGCCCGTAGAGCTGCCCCATCACGTCGATCGCGTCAGCCTCGGACGCGATCGGGCTCTCAATCACCTTGTACATACCTTCAATGTACCAGATAGGGAAGTTTAGGGAAGCATGCGTAAGGCTTGGAGGGCTGCGGACAGCTCCGCGACCGCCGCCGGGTCCGCCAGCTTCCGCCCGGTCAGCTCCTCGATCCGCCGCAGCCGGTACCGCACGGTGTTGGGGTGGCAGAACAGCCGCCGCGCCGCCTCGCCCGCCGATCCGCCCGCGCCGAACCAGCACTCCAGCGTGTCCACCAGCGTCGCGCCGTCGCCGAGCGCCAGCACCGGGCCGAGCACCCGGGCGGCGACCTGCCCGGCCTCGGCGGGCGCCGCCGCCATCAGCACCGCGAGCGGGGTGTCGGCGAACTGCGCGACCTCACCTTCACCGAGCCCGCGCAGCGCCAGCCGCGCGAACTGCAGCGCCTGCGGTGTCTCCCGCAGCGCGGAGTACAGCGGGCTGACGCCCGCGCGCGCGTTCGTCCGCCGCAGCACCGCGAGCACACCGTCCACAGTGGCCGATGGCGGCAGCGACAGCACCCCGATCTGCTGATTCGGCTGCAGCCGCCAGGCCGACCGGATGTCGGAGGCGTCCAGCCGGGAGGCGATCTCCGGCAACGCTTCCCGGCCCGGCTCGGGCGTCGCCGCCGCCACGACCAGGAACCGCCCCTCGACCGGCAGCCGCAGCGCGTGCGCGGTCTCCCACAGCGACCGCTGGTCGGCGATCTCCCCGGACAGCAGCGCCTCGACCAGCACCGACCGGCGGTGCTCGTCGCGCAGCATCATCTCGGCGACGGCGTCCCGGTAGGCCGCGGTCATCGCGTCGGCGACGTCCCCGGCCAGCTGCCACACCTCGGCGACCATGTCCACCAGGGCGGCGTCGTCGATGGCCCGGGACGCGCGGGCCTCGGCGGCGATCGCGGCCCACAGCGCGCCGAACCCGACCCGGAAGGCGGCCAGCACCTCGGGCAGCGGCGCGGCCCGCAAGGCCCGCTCCCGTCCGGTGGCGTGCGCGGCGGCCAGGTCCGGCGGCTCGCCCGCGATCAGGGCGCGCAGGATCAGCCGCAGGTTGTCCTGCACGGACGCGGCCAGCGAGCTGTCCGGCACGTCGTCGCTGACCACGTAGAAGTCGATCTCGTCCCGGATCCGGGCGGTCATCTGGGCGGCGAGGGAGTCCAGCCGGGCCAGCAGGGTCGCCGCCACGGCCGGCAGCCCGGGGGCGGTGCGCGACACGTCCGCCATTGTTCCCCACGACAACGAGCACCGGGCATCGGTTGTCCGCGCGGACATGGGCCGGGCGGGTGGCGGCACGCACGATGGTCGGAACGAGCTAGCGGAGGACATTCGATGACGAATCTCGCGCACATCCTGGCCAACACCGCGCGGCGGCAGCCCGACGCGCCCGCCCAGCGTCTCGGCGACGCGGTGCTCACCTACGCCGGTCTCGACGAGGCCGCCGCCAAGGTCGCCGCCCAGCTGCGGGCCGAGGGACTCCAGTCCGGTGAGCGCGTGTGCGTGATGCTGCCGAACATCCTGCCCTTCGCCCCGCTCTACTACGGCATCCTGCGGGCCGGCGGGGTGGTTGTGCCGATGAACCCGCTGCTCAAGGTCCGCGAGGTGGAGCACTACCTCACCGACTCGGGCGCCGTGCGGCTGTTCGTGTTCGCCGGGGTCGCCGAGCCGGTCGGCAAGGCCGCGGCCGCGGCCGGGGTGCCCTGCACGGTCGTCGACCCGGCGGCGTTCCTGACCGGGCTGACCGCGCAGCCGCAGCCGGAGATCGCGCCGCGCGAGGACAACGACCCGGCGGTCATCCTCTACACCTCGGGCACCACCGGCCGGCCCAAGGGCGCCGTGCTCACGCACGCCAACCTGCGCAGCAACATCACGACCGTGGCGGGCAGCCTGTTCGACCTGCGGCCGTCCGACGTCGTCATGGGCTGCCTGCCGCTGTTCCACACGTTCGGCCAGGCCTGCGCGCTCAACGCGGCGGTCTACCGCGGCTCGTGCCTGGTCCTGGTGCCGCGGTTCGAGCCGGCCGCCGTGCTCGACGCGATCGAGCGGTTCGGCGTCACCGTCTTCGAAGGCGTGCCGACCATGTACGGCGCGCTGCTGCAGCATCCCCGCGCCGCCGAGATCGACGCGAGCGCGTTGCGGGTGTGCGTGTCCGGCGGCGCCGCGCTGCCGGTCGAGGTCCTGCACGGGTTCGAGAAGGCCTTCGGGTGCGCGATCCTGGAGGGCTACGGGCTGTCCGAGACCTCGCCGGTGGTCACCTTCAACCACCCGGACCGGCCGCGCAAGGCCGGGTCGATCGGCACGCCCATCGACGGCGTGCGGGTGCGGCTGCTCGACGCGGACGGGGCGGAGGTCGCGCCCGGCGAGATCGGGGAGATCGCGGTGCAGGGCCCGAACGTGATGCGGGGCTACTGGAACCTGCCGGAGGCGACGGCCGAGGCGATCCCGGACGGCTGGCTGCGCACCGGCGACCTGGCCCGGCAGGACGAGGACGGCTACTACTTCATCGTCGACCGGAAGAAGGACCTCATCATCCGCGGGGGCTACAACGTGTATCCGCGGGAACTCGAAGAGGTCCTCTACGAACACCCGGCCGTGGCGGAGGCCGCCGTGATCGGCGTGCCGCATCCCACCCACGGTGAGGAGGTCGCGGCGGCCGTCGCGCTCAAGGCCGGGGCCACCGCGACGGCCGACGAGCTGCGTGACTACGTCAAGGAACGGGTCGCCGCCTACAAGTACCCGCGGCAGGTGTGGCTGGTGCCGGAACTGCCCAAGGGGCCGACCGGGAAGATCCTGAAACGGCAGATCGGGGCGATCCTCCCGGAAAGGCCCAAGGACCCTTCAGCGGTTCCCACGGAAGTGTGACGATGGGGAAACCTGAAGGTGCTCGGAGTGGGGAAGCCGATGGACACGACGCCCAGGCCGTCGGGGTGCACCGAGACCAGCCTGCACTGCCGCTGGCCCGCCTCACCGCGTGACATCACGGCGCTGCGCTGCGAGCTCGTGCGGTGGGCCCAGGACCTCGTCCTCCTCGGCCACCTCGCGCACGCGATCGGTCTCGCCGGCTACGAGGCGCTGACGAACTCGGTGACCCACGCCTACCCGGAGGGCACGGACGGGCCGGTCGAGCTGCACGCGAGCCGGGACCACGACCTGATCGCGGTCACCGTCATCGACCGCGGCCGCTGGAAGATGCCGCCGCCGGGGCGCTCGATGTCCGACGGCCGCGGCCTGCGGCTGATCCGCGGGCTGGCCGGGCACGTCGAGGTCACGGCGACCGGCGAGGGCACCACGGTGTCGATGACGTGGCAGCTTCCGCCCGCCGCGCGCTCAATCGCGTAGGTGCGCGTACGTCACCGCGGCGACGCCCTGCATCCCGACGAAGAACGGGTGGTAGTTCGCGGCCCACGGCTTGAGATCCTTGCCGTTGATCCACGCCTGCCCGGGCGGGGCGCACGCGTCGTGGCCCAGCGACGGGGTGAAGGTGTCCACATAGGACGCGTCACCGTCGTCGGCGACCGCCTTCGCCAGCGCCGCGTTGAGTTCCTCCTCCACGCTGTTGAGCCACGGGTAGTCGCCGTCGGCGAAGGGCAGGACGTCCGGGCAGGTGCCGGTCGGCGGCGCGATGCGCGGGTAGCCGATCACCAGCACCTCCGCGTTCGGGGCGCGGTCGTGGATCTCGCCGAGCACCGCGGTCACGTTGGCCTGCGTCTGCGGCAGCCGGGCCTTGATCGTGTCGACGCCGTTGACGGTGAAGTGACGCTCGCACGGGTTGCCGGTGGGATCCGAAGCCCGCAGGCCCGGGCAGGTGCCGATGATCGTGCCGAACACGCTGTAGTCGTTGCCCCCGATGCCGAGCGTGACCAGGTCGGTGTCCGGGCGGAGGGCGTCCAGCTGCGGCGGGTTCGGGCCGAGCAGCACGTCCTGCGGGGCGGCCATGTCGCGGGTGTCCGCGCCGCTGCAGGAGACGTCGGTGAACGAGCCGACCCGCAGCGCGATCGCCAGCAGCGACGGGTAGTTGCCGGTGGAGCGGAAGCAGCCGACCGGGTCGAGGCGCTGCAGCGGGATCAGCGGGCCGGCCGTGTAGGAGTCGCCGAGGGCGACGTAGTGCCGGTACCGGGGCGCGGCGGAGGCCGTGAGCGTCGAGGCGAGCAACGTGCAGGCGGCGACCAGGAGGACGAGCATGCTGCGGCGCATGACTTCTTTCTTAACCCCTGCCGGAGCGTGCTACCGCCGCCATTCGGGTGGGGCAGGCCGTTTGTCACCCGCGCGGGTGGCCGCCGAACTGCCCGCCGCCCGTCCGTGCGGGTGGTGAGCGGTCTCCGCTCACCACCCGGCCGCTCAGCGGTAGGCGCTCTGCCCGGTCAGCAGCTGCCCCAGCACCAGCGTGTGGATCTCCTCGGTGCCCTCGTAGGTCAGCACGCTCTCCAGGTTGTTGGCGTGCCGCAGCACCGGGTACTCCAGGCTGATCCCGTTCGCCGCCAGGATCGTGCGCGCCGTGCGGGCGATGTCGATCGCGGTGCGCACGTTGTTCAGCTTGCCGAAGCTGACCAGCTCGGGCGGCAGCTCACCGGCGTCCTTGCGGCGGCCCAGGTGCACCGCGAGCAGCATGGCCTTGTTCAGCTCCAGCGCCATCCCGACGAGCTTCTGCTGCGTCAGCTGGAAACCACCGATCGGGCGGCCGAACTGCTCCCGCGTCGCCGCGTAGTCGAGCGCGCTCTCGTAGCAGGTCCGGGCCGCGCCGAGGGCGCCGAACAGGATGCCGAACCGCGCCTCGGACAGGCACGACAGCGGGCCCTTCAGCCCGGTCACGCCGGGCAGGACCGCGTCGCCGGGCAGGCGCAGGTCGTCGAACGACAGCTCCGCCGTCGCCGACATCCGCAGCGACAGCTTGTGCTTGATCTCCCGCGCGGTGAACCCCGGCGTGTCCGTCGGCACGACGAATCCACGCACACCCTCGTCCGTGCGCGCCCACACCACCGCGCCGTCGGCGAGGGTGCCGTTGGTGATCCACATCTTGGAGCCGTTGAGGATCCAGTCCCCGCCGTCGCGCTTGGCGAACGTGCGCATGTCGCCCGGATCGGACCCGCGGTCGGGCTCGGTCAGGCCGAAGCAGCCGATCGCCTCGCCGCGCGCCATCGACGGCAGCCAGCGGTCCTTCTGCTCGTCCGAGCCGTACTTCCAGATCGGGAACATCGCCAGCGAACCCTGCACGGACACGAAACTGCGCAGCCCGCTGTCACCGGCCTCCAGCTCCAGGCACGCCAGGCCGTAGGCGGTGGCGCTGGTGCCCGCGCAGCCGTAGCCGGTCAGGTGCATGCCGAGCAGGCCCATCTCGCCGAGCTGCCCCACCAGGTGCTTCGGGAACGTCGCGTCCTCGAACCACTGGCCGGCGTGGTCGGCGACCTCCTTGCGGACGAAGGTCCGCACCGTGTCCGCGATCTCGCGCTCCTCCTCGTTCAGCAGATCGCGGATGCCGAGCAGGTCACGGGGGTCGGGCTTCGTCATGAGCACGTTCTTCCTGTGCGGGCCCGGGCCAGGGCACGGGCGGGTGGACCGGCTTCGATCGCTCCGCCGAGCAGGCAGAGCAGGGCCTCCTGCCGCCGCGGTCCGACGAGCTGGGCGCCGACCGGGAGACCGGCAGCGGTCAGCCCCGCGGGGACCGTCAGCGCGGGATGCCCGCTCACGGAGGCTAGTGCGGTCAGCCGGTAGTAGGCGTTCTCGAGTGACTCTCCTCGCCCGCCGAGTTCGACCACGTCGGTGTCGGCCGGGGCGGCGGTGACCGGCAGGGTCGGCATCAGCAGGGCGTCCACCTCGGTGAACGCGGCATCCACCTCGGCGGCGATCTCGGCGGCGCGGGCGCGGGCGGCGTCGTAGTCGTCCCGGCTCACCTCGGTGCCCGCCTTGAGCTGCCCGATCGCGCGCCCGCGCAGCCCGGACGGGTCGTCCTGGTACGCCCGCCACCACAGCTGGGCGGACTCGTAGAGCATCGTGGTGAACCCGGCCGTGCGCGCGTGCCGGTGGCCCAGCGGCAGCTCGACCGGCACGAGCACCGCGCCCGCCGCACGCAGCGTGTCCGCGGCCGACTCGACGACCCGCAGCACCTCGGGGTCGATCTTGGTGCCCCACAGGTGCTCCGGCCACCCCAGGCGCAGCCCCTCGACGGTGTCCGGCGCGGGCTCGGCGGTACCGGCCAGGATCCGGTGGACCCGCAGGCAGTCCGCCGCGGTGCACGCGATCGGGCCGACGGTGTCCATGGACGGCACCAGTGCGGTGACTCCGCGCATGGGTACGGTGCCGTGCGTCGGCCGCAGCCCGGCGACCCCGCAGAGCGCGGCCGGGATGCGGATCGAGCCGCCGGTGTCGGTGCCCAGCGCGGCGGGCACGTCCCCGGCGGCGACCGCGACCGCCGAGCCGCCGCTGGACCCGCCCGCGTCCCGGTCCGGGGCCCACGGGTTGCGGCAGCCGGGCGTGCGGACCGACCACGCGAGTTCCGGCACCGTGGTCCGGGCGACCGGGACGTATCCGGCGGCGCGCAGCCGGGCGACCGGCTCGGCGTCCTCGGTCGCGGCGTGGTGCCCCAGACCGGGGGTGCCGTTGCGCGTCGTCTGGCCGGCCACGTCCAGGAAGTCCTTGACGGCGAAGGGGATTCCGGTCTCCGGAAGGGGAAAGCGCTCGACGTAGGCGCCGAAGTCGGTCGACAGCGCGTACACCTCCTCGTGCACGGGGAACTTTCCCGAGAGCTTGCCCGATCAGTGTGACCCCGTCGAGGGCGCGGCGCGCGTAGTCTCGGCCACATGTGCCGAAACATCACCGTGCTCCGCGGGCTGGAGCCGTCGGCGACGGCGGAGGAGATCGAGGCCGCCGCGCGCCAGTACGTGCGCAAGGTGAGCGGGGTGCAGACCCTGTCCGACGCCACGCGCGAACCGTTCGAACGGGCCGTCGCGGAGATCGCCGAGATCACCACGCGGCTGCTCGGCGAGCTGCCCGCGCGCCGCCAGCCCCCGGCGACGGTGCCCCCGCTGCGGCGGCCCGAGGTGCGCGCCCGGATCGCCGCGCGTCAGGCGCGGTAGACCAGCAGGTAGCGGAAGAACAGCAGCGGCCGCACGCTCGATCCGGGCAGCAGCCGCGCCGAGTCGTGCCGCACCTGCGTCATCGTCGTGTCCCAGGCGCGCACCGGCGCCGTCGCGACTGGGTCCGGGCCGCCGTTGAGCCGGTCGCCGGCCGCGACGACCAGCCGGGCCGCCAGGTTGACCGGCGGCGCGAGCAGGCCCCACTTCACCCAGTCGGCGACCGAACGCGGCTTGGCCAGGCCGAGCACCGCCAGCACCCCGCCCGGGTTCAGCGCCGCGCGCAGCTTCGTCACGGTCTCGAACGGCACGTGGTGCAGCGACGCCAGGCACGAGACGAAGTCGTAGCGCCCCAGCTCCGCCGTCGTGACGTCCGCGTGCCGGTAGGTGATCGTCTCCGGTCCCAGCGCCCGCGCCACCGCGATCATCTCGCCGGACGGGTCGATGCCCTCCACCGACAGACCAGCCGCGGCGAGCCTGCGGGCGAAGCGCCCGGCGCCGCAGCCCACGTCGAGCGCCGTGCGCGCCCCGGCGGGGACGTGCCGCAGCAGCAACCGGTGGTAGGCGTGGTTGTGGTCGAACGGCATGCAGCCCAACCTGCCAGGACCCGCGAAAGTAGACTCGGCGGGGTAGTCAACCCCCCGGCCGGAGTAGGGAGAACGCGTGACATCGGGCGAGGACGAGGAGTACCCGGTGGAGCTGTCCAGCGGGGGCAACTTCGTGGCCGGGCCCCTGCCCGGCGACCCGGCCGAGATCGACCCGGTCGACCTCGAGGAGATCGAGCGCCAGGCCCGCCGCGAGCTGCTTCGGGTCGAGGCCGAGCTGAACCAGCGCTGGCCGGAGACGAAGATCGAGCCGTCGCTCGACCGCATCGCCGCGCTGATGACCGTGCTGGGCGACCCGCAGAAGACCTACCCCGTCATCCACGTCGCCGGCACCAACGGCAAGGGCTCGGTCACCCGCATGATCGACGCGCTGCTGTCCCGCCTCGGGCTGCGCGTCGGCCGCTACACCAGCCCGCACCTGCAGCTGGTCACCGAGCGCATCGCGGTCGACGGCGCCCCGATCGCCGCGTCCAAGTACGTCGACATCTACCGCGACATCCAGCCCTACATCGGCATGGTGGACAGCGCGGGCGGCCCGAAGATGAGCAAGTTCGAGGTGCTCACCGGCATGGCGTTCGCCGAGCTCGCCGACGCCCCGGTCGAGGTCGCGGTCATCGAGACCGGTATGGGCGGCACCTGGGACGCCACCAACGTCGCCGACGGCCAGGTCGCCGTCATCACCCCGATCGGTCTCGACCACACCGACTACCTCGGCGACAGCCTCGGCGAGATCGCGGGGGAGAAGGCCGGGATCATCAAGCCGGGCAGCGTCGCGATCCTCGCCGAGCAGGACCCCGAGGCGCAGCGCGTGCTGCTGGAGCGCACCGTCGAGGTGGACGCCACCGTCGCCCGCGCGGGCAGCGAGTTCGGCGTGCTGCGGCGTGAGATCGGGGTCGGCGGGCAGATGCTGAGCCTGCAGGGCCTCGGCGGGGTCTACGACGAGATCTTCCTGCCCCTGCACGGCGCCCACCAGGCGAACAACGCGCTGCTGGCGCTGGCCGCGGTCGAGGCGTTCTTCGGCGCGGGCAAGGACCGCCGGCTCGACCTCGACGCCGTGCGCGAGGGGTTCGCGGCGGTGCAGAACCCGGGTCGGCTGGAGCCCGTCCGCGCCGCGCCGACGGTGCTGCTCGACGCGGCCCACAACCCGCACGGCGCGCGGGCGCTGGCCGCCGCCATCGAGGAGGAGTTCGCGTTCCGCAAGCTCACCGCGGTGATCGGCGTGCTCGAGGACAAGGACGTGCGCGGGGTGCTGGAGGCGCTCGAACCGGTGGTCTCCGACGTGGTGATCACCAAGAACAGCTCGCCGCGCGCGATGCCGCTGGACGAGCTGAACGAGCTGGCCCTGGCGGTGTTCGGGGACGACCGGGTGGTCGCCGAGCCCAGCCTGGACGCGGCGGTGGAGACCGCGGTGGCGCTGGTCGAGGAGAGCGACGGCGGCGAACCGCTGGCCGGCGGCGGGGTGCTGATCACGGGTTCCGTCGTCACCGTCGGGGACGCGCGGACGTTGTTCGGGAAGGAGCCCGCGTGAGCGAGGAGAACACGGTCCGGCCCCCGGCGAAGGACCCGATGAAGTCGTTCCGCGGCGTGATGGCGGGGACCCTGATCTGCGAGGCCATCACGGTCGGTCTCGCGGTTCCGGTGATCGCCAACCTGGGCGGCGGCGTGGGCACCCTGGCCGGCTGGGGCGTCATCGTGATCGCCGTGCTGCACGTGCTGCTGTGCGGCGTGCTCAAGCGACGCTGGGCGGTGCCGGCCATCCTGGTCCTGCAGGTCGCGCTGGTGGCGTACTTCGTGGACACGGTGGCGATCGGCATCATCGGCCTGCTGTTCCTGGCGTTCTGGCTGTGGGCGCTGTGGCTGCGCAACGACGTGGCGCGCCGCATGGCCGAAGGCCGTCTGCCCAGCCAGCAGCAGTAGCGGCGATCCGAACCGAGAGCACCGCTCTTGACAAGAGTGCTCAGCGGGACCATGCTATGTCTTCATGAGAGCACTGCTCTCGAAATAGACAACTGATCTCGGAGGAGTGTTCTCATGAAGCGCATCGCCTGGGCCGTCGCCGGTGTCTTCCTGCTCGGGTTCGCCGTGTTCGAGGCCGTCCAGCACGGGGGCTGGACGGTCGGCGCCCTGCTGCTCGGGCTGATCGGGCCGGACCTGACGTTCCTGGTCGGCATCGGCGCCGAACCGGTCGAGCGCGGTGTGCTGCCGCGACGGGTCGTGCCGTTCTACAACGCGGCGCACTACTGGGCGGGGCCCGCCGTCCTGCTCGTGGTCTTCAGCTTCGTCACGAACCCCGCCGCCTGCACGCTCGGACTGGCCTGGCTGGCGCACATCGCCGTGGACCGCGTGTTCGGCTACGGTCTGCGCACGGCCGATGGCCGTCAGCGCGCCACCGCGTGAGTTCACCGTGCGGACAGCCGGAGTTGGTTCGTCGGCCCCCGAGCCCGCATAGAACTCCGGCATGACCGAACAGACTCGCCGCTCCGCCCTCAGAACCGGACTCGTCGGCGCCGGTGTCCTCGCCGCCGGGGTCCTGGGCAGCCCCTTCGCCAGCGCCGCCCTCGTCCGCAGGGACCGCCCGGTGCTGACCCACGGCATCCAGTCCGGCGACGTGACCCCGCACTCGGCACTGGTCTGGACCCGCGCCGACCGGCCGTCCCGCATGATCGTCGAGGTCTCACGCGACCCGTCCTTCCGGCACGCCCGGACCCTCCGCGGCCCGCTGCTGACCCCGGACACCGGCCGGACCGGCAAGCTGCGGATCTCCTCGCTCCCGCCAGGCACCGAGCTGCACTACCGGGTCACCGCCGAATCGCTCGACGGCCGCGTGAGCAGTGAGCCGTTGACCGGCACCGTCAAGACCGCGCCCGTGGGCCGCAACGACGTGCGGCTGACGTGGTCGGGCGACGTGGCCGGCCAGGGCTGGGGCATCAACCCCGACATCGGCGGCATGACCGCCTACTCCGCGATGCTCGCCCGCAGGCCGGACCTGTTCCTGCACAGCGGCGACACGGTCTACGCCGACGGCCCGCTCACCGAGACGGTGACGCTCCCCGACGGCCGGGTGTGGCGCAACCTCGTCACCCCGGAGAAGACGAAGGTCGCCGAGACGCTCGACGAGTACCGCGGGCAGTTCGCCTACAACATGCTCGACGAGAACGTGCGCGCGTTCACCGCCGCCGTCCCCAGCTACGTCCAGTGGGACGACCACGAGGTGACCAACAACTGGTACCCGGGCGAGATCCTGGACTCCCCGCAGTACACCGAAAAGCGCGTCGACGTGCTGGCCGCGCGGGCGTTCCAGGCCTTCCACGAGTGGCAACCGATCGACCCGAAGCGCGCCGTGGACGGCCGCGTGTACCGCAGCTTCACCTACGGTTCTCGCCTCGAGGTGTTCGTGCTGGACATGCGGACCTACAAGGACGCCAACACGTCGGATCCGCGCCGGCCCGGGCAGGTCCTCGGCGAGAAGCAGGCGAAGTGGCTCGTCGACGGCCCGTCCCGCAGCCGCGCGACCTGGAAGATCGTGCAGGCCGACCTGCCGATCGGGCTCGCCGTGCCGGACGGATCCACCGGCATCGAGGGCGTGGCGAACAACCTGCCCGGCGCGCCCGCCGGCCGCGAGAGCGAGATCGCGTGGGTGCTGCGCGAGCTGGCGAGGCGGAAGGTGCGCAACACCGTGTGGCTCACCGCGGACGTGCACTACACGGCGGCGCACCACTATTCGCCGGACCGGGCCGCGGTGCAGGATTTCGACCCGTTCTGGGAATTCGTTTCCGGCCCGCTGCACGCCGGCGCGTTCGGCCCGAACAGCCTCGACCCGACGTTCGGCCCGCAGGCCGTTTTCGTGCACGCCCCGCCGGCCGCGAACACCTCGCCGATGGCCGGTTTCCAGCATTTCGGCGAAATCAACATCGACGGCGGCTCCGGCGAACTGCGAGTCGATCTCCGCGACGGCACGGGCGCCTCGCTGTGGTCGACCACCCTGGAACCGCGGCGCTGACCAGGCCAGTAGGCTTCGGGCAATCCGTGCACGCAATAAAGGAGAAACACAGTCGTGAGTGAACGCACGCTGGTTCTGGTCAAGCCCGACGGCGTACAGCGCGGCCTCGTCGGCGAGGTCATCTCGCGCATCGAGCGCAAGGGGCTGAAGCTGGCCGCGCTGGAACTGCGCACCGTCGAGCGTTCGGTCGCCGAGGAGCACTACGCCGAGCACAAGGACAAGCCGTTCTTCGGTGAGCTGCTGGAGTTCATCACCTCCGGCCCGGTCGTGGCCATCGCCGTCGAGGGCGTGCGCGCCATCGCGGCCTTCCGCCAGCTGGCCGGCGGCACCGACCCGGTCGAGAAGGCCACCCCCGGCACCCTGCGCGGGGACTACGGCCTGGAGACCCAGTTCAACCTGGTGCACGGCTCGGACTCGCCCGAGTCGGCCGAGCGCGAGCTGAAGCTCTGGTTCCCCGACCTGTGAGTGACGGCGGGGGCTTCCGGTGGGGTTGATCCTTACCGGAAGCCCCTCCCGGGAATTACCATCCAGGGATGTCCGCCACTGAAGGCGATGTCCCGAAGTCGGTGCTGGCGCGCGGCCTGATGCTGCTGGACGCGTTCGAATCCGCCGACGCCGAGCTCTCCCTGGCCGAGCTGTCCGCCCGCACGGGCCTGCCGAAGGCCACCGCGCACCGGCTGGTCGCCGAGCTCGTCCGCTGGGGCGGGCTGGAACGCGGCGGCGCCGGCTACCGGCTGAGCTTGAAGCTGTTCGAACTCGGCCAGCGCGTGCCGCGGCGCCGTGAACTGCGCGAAGCGGCCTTGCCGTACCTGCAGGACCTGTACGAGGCCACGCACGAGAACATCCACCTCGCGGTGCCGGACGGCGGGCACACGCTGTTCCTGGAGAAGGTCACCGGCCACCGCTCGACGCCCATCGGATCGCGCGTCGGCAGCCGGATGCCGGTGCACTGCACCGCGACCGGCAAGGTGTTCCTCGCCCTCGGACCGCCGGAGTACTTCCGGCGCGTGACCGCGGCCGGACTGGCGCGCAAGACCCCGCGCACGATCGTCGCCCCGGGACTGCTGCGCCGCGACCTGGACCGCGCCGTGGCGCGCGGGTACGGGGTCAACCACGAGGAAGCCGAGGTCGGGGTCGCCGCGGTGGCCGCCCCGGTGTACGACCGGCGGCGACGGCTGATCGCCGCCGTGTCGATCACCGGCAGCGCCGAGCGCCTCGACGTGGAGCGGCTGGCGCCCGCGGTGCGCACCGCCGCGTCCGCGCTCACGCGGGAGCTGGCCGGAGCGTAAAGCGATCGAAAACTGTCGGTGGTCGGCTCTAGTCTGCGTGGTGTGGACGAACCGAGCATGGTGCAGGCCAAGGCGCTGGTGAAGCGCTTCGGCGACTTCGAGGCGGTGCGGGGGATCGACGTCGAGGTCCGGCGCGGGGAGGCGTTCGGCTTCCTCGGGCCCAACGGTGCCGGCAAGTCCTCGACGATGCGGATGATCGCGTCGGTGTCGCCGCGGTCCGACGGGGATCTGACGGTCCTCGGTATGGACCCGAACGTCGAGGGTCCGCGCATCCGCGCCCGGCTCGGGGTGGTGCCGCAGCAGGACAACCTCGACAACGAGCTGACCGTGCGGCAGAACCTGCAGGTGTACGGCCGCTACTTCGGGTTGTCCCGGGCGCAGGTGCGGCGCAAGGCGGTCGAGCTGATGGACTTCGCGCAGCTGTCCGACCGGGCCGAGGACGAGGTGGAGCCGCTGTCCGGCGGCATGAAGCGGCGGCTGACCATCGCCCGCGCGCTGGTCAACGACCCGGAGCTGCTGCTGCTCGACGAGCCGACCACCGGCCTCGACCCGCAGGCGCGGCACCTGTTGTGGGACAGGCTGTTCCGGCTCAAGGCGCAGGGCGTCACGCTCATCATCACCACGCACTACATGGACGAGGCCGAGCAGCTGTGCGACCGGCTCGTGGTCATGGACGGCGGGCGGATCGTCGCCGAGGGGTCGCCGGCCGAGTTGATCCTGCGCTACTCCACGCGGGAGGTGGTGGAGCTGCGGTTCGCGCCGGGGGAGGAGGTGCCCGCGGATCGGGTGGCGGACCTGGCCGACCGGGTCGAGGTGCTGCCCGATCGGCTGCTGCTCTACACCGCGGCCGGGGAGTCCGCGCTGGAGCAGGTGCACCAGCGGGGCGTGCGGCCGCTGTCGTCGCTGGTGCGGCGGAGCTCGCTGGAGGACGTGTTCCTGCGCCTGACCGGACGGACGCTGGTGGACTGATGAGCGTTGCGTCGACGGGCCGGGTGGTGCCGGCGTGGCAGGGCGCGTGGTTGCGCGTCGAGGGGTACTGGGCGTGGTACCGCCGGTACTGGAAGTCCAATGTGTACTCGACCGGCCTGCAGCCGCTGCTGTTCCTGCTCGCGATGGGTCTCGGCTTCGGATCGCAGGTGCAGGCGGGCCCGGCCACCGGTGGACTGTCCTATGTGCACTACATCGCGCCCGCTCTGCTGGTGTCGGCGGCGTTGCAGAACGCGGTGGGGGAGTCGACGTACCCGGTGCTGTCGGGGTTCAAGTGGCAGAAGGACTACCTGGCCATCACGGCGACGCCGGTCACGCCGGGGCAGGTGCTGGGCGGGCACCTGATCTGGGTGACGCTGCGGCTGCTGCTGGCCAGCGCGGTGTACGCGGTGATCGCGGTGCCGTTCGGGGCGTGGCTGAACGCTGGAGCGGTGCTGGTGGTGCTGGTCGGCGCGGTCACCGGGCTGGCGTGCGCCGCCCCGGTGACGGCCCTGGCGGCGACGACCTACGACGAGGGCGTCCGGTTCAACGCCGTGTTCCGGTTCGTGGTGATGCCGATGACGCTGTTCGCGGGCACGTTCTTCCCGATCGAGCAGATCCCGGTGGCGCTGCGCTGGCTGGCGTGGATCTCCCCGCTGTGGCACGGAAACGAACTGGCCCGCGGCGCGACACTGGGCGGCCTGGAGTGGCTGCCCGCGCTCGGGCACCTGGCGTTCCTGGCGGCACTGTTCACCACCGGAGCCCTCCTGGCCCGCCACTACTTCTACCGGCGCCTGGTGGTCTGACCATGCCCCACGACGCGCACCACACCCCGCCGACCCACGACCGGCCGCCGATGGCGACCCACCGCTGCCCGCCGATGGCGGCCCGCTGTTTCTCGCGCGCCAGCGCGCCAGCGCCCCGTTCGCCGGTGGTGCCGATGGCAGCCCGCCGCTCCTCGCGGCCGAGGCTGCCGGCCCACGACCGGCCGCCGATGGTGGCCCGCCGCTGCCCGCCGATGGCGGTCCGCTGTTTCTCGGGCGCCAGCGCGCCAGCGCCCGGTTCGCCGGTGGTGCCGATGGCGGCCTGCCGCTCCTCGCGGCCGAGGCTGCCGGCCCACGACCGGCCGCCGATGGTGGCCCGCTGTTTCTGGTGCGCCAGGCCGCTGGCTCACCACGGGCCGCCGCTGGTGGCGCACTGTTTGTCGCGCGCGAGCGCGACAGCATGCCGCCTGCCGTTGGTGCCGGTGGCGGTCCGGTGTTTTTCGCGCGCCGCCGAGTCGGGCAACCGCCGCCCGCCGCTGGCGGCCCGCTACTTCTCACGCCCCACCCGCGACCGCCCGCCGGTCCTGCCGCCGCGCGGCAGCGCCCTACCGTCGTCCGGCTCTCGTGGGTGCGATCCCGCCCGGACGGTGCCGTCCCGCTTGCGGCCGGGAGCCACATCCGGCCCCCATCCCCGGAAGCCCGTGCTCCCGATGGCCACCTCGCTCACGGCCCCTCCCGGACCCCCAGCC
>NZ_PQHY01000054.1:0-48673 GCF_003385175.1 Amycolatopsis ruanii | reverse complement strand
TCTCCTCATTCAGCGCGGTTTCCAACACGTTCTTGGTGAACAGCTTCAACAGCCCGTTCGGGCCGGTCAGCTCCAGCCCCCGCTGCCGGGCCTCGGCCACCATCGCCACCGCAGCGGCCTGCTCCGGCGACAACCGCTTCTCACTCTTACGTGGAGTCACAGCCCCAGATGTCATCACTCACAGTGCCCATCCCGCCGGACCTCAGCCCGGCGTGTCGGGCCAGAAACACCGATCTTGAAACAGTCCCCGGGACTGCGCCGCCCGTTGACAGGTTTGCTGTGGTGGCGGTTGTCGGGTCGGTGGCAGGGGTGAATGGGCCGGCGTCGGCTGCCGCTCGGCCTTGTGCGCCGTTGGCGGGGTCGAGGACCTTGAGGTTGATGACGGGTTGGTTGTTGGCGGCCTCGAGGCTGGCTTCTCATGCTGGGTGAGAGGGACGGCGAGAGAGGTGGCCGCGCCGCGGGAGTCAGTGCTCGGGCTCGCACCATCGCCCGGCGGGCGGCTTGGCGGGCGGCCTCGGCCGCAGCGCGCGCTGCTGCGGCCGCAGCGGCGGATCCGGCGCGGCCCCCGGCGGAGAGGGCCGCCCCTGCGGCCCGTCCGTATTTCAGCGATTTCCCGGCTTTGGTCGCGCCTCGCACGACGGCGCCGCTCGACACCCCCCGCCGCGGGTTCGGAGCATCCGCACGGCGTGCAGGTGGGAGGTCTCCGTCGAATCGCGATCGCGGCGGCGGCGCGGAGACGTGGCCACGTGGCATCGGCCGGGCGTAGCTGGTCAGCCTCCGGAAGCCGAGGCGCGCAGCCCGACTCCGGCGCCATCCGCTGGCTCACCGGTTGGACGACACGTGGGCTCAAGGGGCGCAGTGCCTGGCCCGGCTCGCGCGGCGAACCGATCGCCCGACCTGCGCTAACGTGCAGGCCGGACGATCTTGACGACTGTGGACCTTGGGGGAACTTACTACAACACAAAACCCCAGGTAGAAGCCCTGGAGGCGCTGCTCCGGAAGCTCCCCGACCCGTCCAAGCCCACTCCGCCGCCCGCTGACCGGCCGAAACCAGGTCGTGCCCGGCAACTCGACGCTGTCCAAGTCAAGGACCTCATCTCTGGGTACCAAGCCGGAGCAACCGTGTACGAGCTGGGTACCCGGTTCGGCATCGAACGGCGCACGGTCAGCAACATCCTCAAACGACACGACGTGCCGATGCGCCGCCGTGGACTCTCCCCCGAGCAGGTCGACGACGCGATCCACCTCTACAACCTCGGCTGGTCACTAGCGCGAGTCGGCGAACACCTGGGCGTCGACCACACCACCGTGCTGACCAAACTCCGCGAACGCGGCATCCCCACCCGCGACACCCACGGACGACCACGATCGTGAACCGATCAGTTCATATTTCGGATGCTCCCAATGCGGCGGCCAGCGACTAGCTGTTGCGGGACATGGCTTGCTTGGCGACGCCAGTGGTGTTGTACCGGAAGCGCGCCATCTCGACGGTCACGTCGTACTGATTGGCGATCTGCTCGATCGAGGCTTGGCGCCGCGCAGCACTCAGAAGTAGAGGTCGAGGCAGCAGGAGTGTTCCTCCGAAGGCGGTGGCCTCTTCCTCTTCGTCCGGCTTGCAGGTCCGGAACGGCATCCCGTCGACTTCGCGGATCTCAGACAGATCGTGCTTGAGCATGACGTGCGCGAGTTCGTGCGCGATGTCGCTGTTCTGGCGGCCAGTGTTGCGCAACGGGCTGACCACGATGATCTTGCGCTGCTCGATCTCGAAGGTGGCTGCGGAAAAGGCAAACGCCTGGAGGCGCTCCAGGTCTTCAAGCTCTGCAACGTCTACAAGCTCACCCGCGTCAACGATCGAGACACCTAGGTGCTTAGCGAGGTCTCGCGGGTCAAGGCGATCGTGCGAGGCGAGACCCAGCTCCTTCCGGACCCTTGCCGCCTCTCGTTCGGCTTCAGCCTTGAACCCGCGGCGTAGCGTCACAGCTCCCCGCCGGCCACGCGAGCTGCCAACTTGTCGTGCATCTCACCGAGGAGCGAGTTGAGGCGATGGGGAACGCCGGGACGAAGCACAGATGCGGCGCGGAGGTGGCACGCCACTACCTGCCGCTGCGCCGGCGCCTTGGCAAGTACGTCGTACATGTTGCGGAGGACATCCGCGATCTTCGAGGCGGCGTCCGGCGCCAACCGCGGGTCGGCGGCGAGATGCGCGATCGCCTCGTCGATCGGGGCGATCTGGCGTTCGGTAACGGGCGCAAAGAACTGCCCCGGGGAGACGCCGAGCCATGCGCACAGGAGGGTGAACGAGGTGAGGTCGGGCTGAGCGCCAGCTTCGACGCGGGTGAACGTACTGAAGCTGACACCCGCCTCGGCTGCGGCTTGGCGCAGGGACAACTTCCCGCGGCGCTCGCGGAGCATCTCGCCCAGCCGGGCGAGATCGAGCCCCTCCACGCTCGCGGAAGTGTCGGAGGCGCCTGTCACGTTGTCCATGCCGGGTACGCCGACGCTGCGCAGTTCCGCTCCATGAAGGTGAGCTTAGCGCGGAACTGCCGTCCTGATGACACGACATAGCGTGTCTTGACAAGCGTGATGACGCTTTGCTGATACAGTCAGAGCAAAGCTCCAGCAAGGGCTCTGACACAGGGAGGGGCTATGAGTCCCGGCAACAATCCTGGTCACGGCGAGCACGCCGTGACGATCTTCGTCAACACCCGCGAGTTCCAGTGGGACAAGAAGGAGATCTCCTACGAGGAGGTCTACAACCTGGCGTTCCCGAACGAGCCGCTCAACGACGGAGACGTCGCGCGTATCGAGTACTCGCGCGGGCACAACGGCGGTGGGGCTGGCTCGCTCCAGCCCGGCGGCACCGTCAAGGTCAAGGAAAACATGGTCTTCGATGTCTACGTCACCGTTCGATCGTGATCCGTCGACTCGTCGACTGCTCGACGAGGACTACTGCCTCTCGTTCGAGGCCAACCACCTGATCGTCGAGCGTGTCCCGTACGTCACCGCCGCCAAGGCGGTGACGTACGGGCGGCTCGCATTGCCGGTCGTGTTCAGCGGCGACATCGTCCAGGACGGCTCCGGCGACCACAGGATCTGGTTCATCGGCGAGCAGCCCTGCGATCAGCACGGGCAGCCGATCCCAGGTCCGTCACCCGACGGTCACGCCATAACCCCGGAACTCAGCGCGAACTTCATGATCTCCAGCAAGCCGAAGAACGCCGGCGCCTACGCCAACACCTACGACAAGATCACCTCGTACGTGCGGATCCTGAGCCATCCCGCGAAGGCACTCGACCCGACTGTGACGGCGACGCCGGGTGCTGGCTGGACTGAGGTTCCAGACGACCTGCCGTTCGTGTACCCCGACACCGGCACCGCTCGCGCGGGTCTCGCTGAGATGAACGCGAAGTTCCGAGGCCACCGCATCGGTATCATCGGCCTGGGCGGCACCGGCAGTTTCATCCTCGACCAGGTGTCCAAGACCTGGGTCGACACCATCGAGTTGTTCGACGGTGATGTGTTCGACAACCATAACGCCTACCGCGCTCCAGGCGCTGCCGACATCGAGGACCTCAAGTTGCGTCCGAACAAGGCCGAGCACTTCGCCCGCGTCTACTCCCACATGCACACTGGTATCACCGCGCACCCGGACTTCATCACCGCCGACAACCTTGAACTCCTCGGCAACTGCACCTTCGTCTTCATGGCCGCCGCCGATGCGAACGACAAAACCGCGATCCTCGCTTGGCTCCACGAACGAGGCATCCCCACGATCGAAGTCGGCATGGGCATCCGAGACGAAGGCGGGCGCCTCTCCGGACTCTTGGCCGTCGTGAACCACTTCCCCGGCATGTCACACGGCGCGATTTCCACCGCGACCGGCAGGCCCGACGAGTACGACCGCAACATCCAGACCGCCGACCTCAACTGCCTCAACGCAATGCTCGCGGTCATCAACTGGAAGAAGTACCTCACGTATTACGCCGAGCTCAAGCCGGTCGATGAGACCGTCTACCGGATCTTCACGGGAACCATCCGCAACGGAAATGGGGATGCAGGGGAGGATGCAGCGTGAGGGAGACGCGGATCGTTCCCGAGTTCGTGACGTCGTTTCCCACAGAACTGGAGCCAGGCCACCTCTACGTGTCAGCCCGGTTCTCCACCACCGCGCACCTGTGTGCCTGCGGTTGTGGTCGCGAGGTCATCACACCCCTCTCACCCGGTCAGTGGGTGCTCACGTTCGACGGCACGGTCACGATATGGCCATCGATCGGGAACTGGGCGTTGCCGTGCCAGTCTCACTACGTCATCGATCACGGCACGATCAAGTGGGCACGCAACTTCACACATGATGAGATCCAGCTCAACCGCGAGTCAGACCACCGCATCCTCGAAGCCGTCCCTGCATCCCAGAGCCCTTGGTGGGATCGCCTCCTTCGGCGTCTGACTGGTCGCTGACTGGGGCCCTACATCGTCTCGCCGCAGACACTGATCAGCTGCCGTTGCCCTGTTCCGTTCCGCAAGGTTCTCGAAGATACGTGATGCCGAAGGCCTTGAGCCCGCGGTACTTCTGGTACCTCGTGGCGAGGTCGAACGGGCTGTCACTCATGCGCTGGAAGATGTCGAGGCCGCGTCCGAGCAGGATCCTCCAGCCGGTGTCGGTGCTGATCGAGCGGTCGTGGATCGACTGGGGCTCAGCGAACTCGACGTCGAAGACGATGCCGAGCACGGCCGCGCTCTGCTTGATCTGCACGAGGTACTCGTACTGCTTTTGCAGCTTCTCCGAACCGTCCTGGTTCTCGACCGTGATGAGCTTGAGCGCAACCTCGTCCGCAGGATCCTTGCCGCGAGCGATCGCCTCGGTGAGCTCCATCAGGTTCCTGGCCTGGTGGAACATGCGCACGTAGGGGTCGACGATCGTGATCTGCGAGGCGCCCTGCAAGTACGGGACGAGCAGCTCGTCATACGAGACGCCACGCTGACCTTCTTGGTACTCCCGATGTCCCTGGAACAGTTCAGCGGACGCCGCACCGGCTCCCAGCGGATCTGCGTTTGCCGGTGCCTCATCTGGCTCAGTGCCCGTGCGGACCCGGCGGTAGTACGTGGGGTACTGGTCCTCCTCGAGCGTGCCGACGGCGTACCAGGTGCCTTCCTTGTCGAAGTAACCGAACTTCACCTCGGCCATGGTCGAGTCGATGCGCAGGATCTGGTCCTTGACGCGCTTACGTCCCTCTATGGCGAACCGAAGGATCTCCTCGATTTCCTTGCGGGTGGCCTCGCCGCCCGGATAGAGGATCTTCATCAAGCCGGAGAAAGTCTTGTGGATGCCGTCGCGATCGCGCGTCGAGATGTCGGGCGACAGCGTGTAGTGCTGCTGGTAGCGGTCGGAGTAGTCTTGCGAGCGCATCGACTTGAGGACTTCGGCGATGTAGTCGACGACGAACCCGTAGCCGTCAGAGAACATCTCGCCACGGATGATGTCCACTTCCCAACCGGGAATGTAGTGGTGCAAGCGGTCAAGGTAGGCCGGGTCGTGGTAGGCGTCAGGGAGCTCGTCGAACAGGTCGGAGTTCTTGAGCATGTACGGCACGGTGTGCGAAGTGTTCCCGACGAAGACCATCGAGGCCTCAGCGCCCAGGGTCTCGACGCCGCGAGAGAATGACTTGTTAGCCATGTAGTTCTTCATGATGTCGACGAGCGACTTGTCGGTGCGCTTCTTCTTGCCGGCGAACTCGTCGAAGGCGACGACGTCCCAGTAGCCGACCAGGCCGATGCGCCCGTTAGAGTTGTTGACGAAGAGCTTGGGAACGGTAACCTCGCCACCGGAGATCAGCATCCCGTGGGGTGAGAACTCCGAGAAGATGTGGGACTTTCCGGTGCCCTTGGGGCCTAACTCGACGAGGTTGTAGTTGCGCTCGACGAACGGGATGAGGCGCACGAGCTGGAAGAACTTCCCTCGTCTGCTGAAGACCTCAGGGTTGAAGCCGATGGACTGCATCAGCAAGTCGATCCACTCTTCGGTGTTGAATCCGCGGCGGGCTTCGAGGTACTGGTCGACGTCGAACTTGGACAGCTGGATGGGCTTGATCGAGCCAAGGTTCCAGGGAACGTCCCAGTGCTCATCGCTATGGAAGTACTCGATGTCGCAGATGCACCACACGCCGCCGACCAGCAGCTTGGGGTGGGCTTTGACGACCGGCGAGTCGACGATCACGCCTTTGATGCCGAGGTTGGCGAACTCGGCCTCGTAGACGTCGGCCTTGTCGTTGAGGGTGACGGTGACCTTATCGATGATCCGGTGCCGGCCACGCTCCTTGATCGTCGACTTGACCAACTCGGACTCGCTGCGGTGCACGTAGTGCTCGGCCAGGATCTTGCGGACGGTGTCGATACCGGCCTGGATGGTGGCTTCGTCGTCTGAGGCGGCGTACTGCCCGAGCAGGTACTCCAAGACGTACGACGGCACGATGGCATTGCCCTTGACAGCCTTGACCAGGTCCTTGCGGACGACCACCCCGGGGAACAGCAGGTTGATCTTGAAGTCGAGATCACTCTGCTGTGGCACAGTCGGCTCGGGCGTCTCGTTCTCCGTCTCGCTCATCTCAGCTCGCTCCTAGAAGTCGAAGTCCGACGCGAACGAACGCTTCAACGTATAAACCGCCTTGGCGAAGACTCGCCACTGGTTGGTGTTGGGGATGCGCTCCTCCAGCCGGAACTCGACGGCCCGGTTGTTGTAATCGTTGGCGTCTTGGCTGAGCAGCATCCGTGCGCTCTGGTAGCGGTTACGCTTATCGGCGGAGGTCTGGTCGAAGGTCAGGTCGACAAGGTTCGAGATGAGGGTCTCGCCGACATAGAGCCCAGCACGGAGCGTGCGGGCTTGGACCTTGTCGCTGACCGGCTCGGTCTGGAAGAGCCGGACGACGACCTGTCCGGTGGTGATCTTGTCTGACTCGGGCCAGACCTCGACGTTGACCAGCCTGGTGTCGCTCTTGCGCTTCTTGTTGACCGCCAGCACTGGCACGACGATCTCCTGCAGCGTCGCCCCGCCGTGCACGAATCGTGAACCGCCGCCGGGCAGCCGCAGACGGTGGAGCGACTTGGGGATCTGGATTTCCAGGTCGCTCTCGAGCCCCAGCTGGGTGGCCTCGAAGGTAGCAAAGGCGTTATCGAGCTTGAGCCCGTTGCCCAGCACGAAGCGCCGGTTGACGACCTTGATGCCATCGCCCTGCGGCTGGGTCGACAGGAAGAACGTGTCGGGTAGTGCCTCGTCCTGGAACAGGAAGCCATGGTCGGCGGTGATGAAGATGTTGGTGGCGTTGGCGCTCGCTAGCTTTTTCACCAGGTCAACAATGTCACGCAGGGTGTCATCGACTGCCTCGAAGACCTGCCGTTCGGTACCTGGCTTATCCCCCGTGGCGTCGATTCGGTTGTGGTAGACGTACAAGACCCGGTTGGACTTATACAGCTCGCGCCGCTCCTCAGCGTTCAGGGCCTTGAAGTCCTCGGCCTGGATCGCCGATCCGCCAACGCCCTCGAGGATCTTGCTGCGGAAGGCGGTGTTGTTTGTCGGTTGGTCGTCCACAAGCACCGTCTTGGCGTCCGCCGAATGCTTGAGCGTCGCATGCGGCAGCAGCGCCGCCATGCCGAGCTGAGTGTAGCTGGGCAGCACTCCGAGCACGGCCTCCAAGTTGGCCTCGAAGCGGTCCTCCCGCCGGATGAGCGAGCCAAGCTCGTCGGCCACCTCGTAGCGCAGCGCGTCGGAGATGATAACTACGGCCTTCTTGTCGCCGTCGCGCACGAGCGGCTCGACATAGCGGGCGTAGAAGGCCGTCTGCGAATACAGGGCAATCGAACGCCACTTCTCAACGTGGTCCACCTGCTGCTGCCAGGCGTTGCCCAGCTCATAGACGTACTTGTTGGTGTAACGCTTCTCGACCAGCCCGCGAAGCGCCTCCAGCGGCTTCGGGTACTCCGCCGTGCGCGCAGCGTAGACGAACTGGCGATACAGCTGATCAATACGGAACCACCCGTCCCGGTATCGCTCCAGCCCGTCGTCGAACGACTGCATCCCGAGATTCAGCGACGCCAGCTCGCCCAGCAGCTCCGACGCACTGGCGACGGCCGTGTAGAGCTGCTTGTAACCGTCGGCCCAGACGCTGCTCTGCCGCTGGCGCACAACCTCGGCCACCTCGCGCGGAGTGACGGTCTGCTCGGCTACCGCCCGCGCCAGGTCGCTAATGATCTTCTGATCGGTCTCCTCAAACAGGTCGACGCCGACCAGGTCGCGGAAGCTGGTGTCCTCGATCTTCGACTTGTAGTCCAGGTCTCCGGCCGCCCGCTTGGCGAGCGTGGTCATGGCGGCCTGACTGCGTCGGTCGTTGCGCAGGCTGGCGAAGTCGAGCTGGATGTTCTGCAGACCGCTTGGGCGCTCCGACTTAAAACCCTCAATGGCTCTGCCGAAGATCCACAGCACCAGGTCATCGATGCTCGGCGACGCCGACTGGTAGCCGTAGATCCGGGCCACGCCCTGCCAGTAGAAATCATCCAGGCCGAAGTCGACGAGAGCGTCGTACTTGGCGTGCTGGCCCTTCGCGTTCTCGGTCAGGAGGGTGCGCGTGATCTCCAGCAGGCTGTGCGAGTCCTTAAGGCCCAGCACTACGGCGGTCATCTTGGCGCGCAGATCGGTCGCGTCGTCCTCGGGGTTGAGGAGTGCCTTGAGGCTGTGTACGCGCTTCGTGGCGTTGAAGAACTTCTCATACGCCTGGACGACTTCTACTATGCCCTTGCCCGTGAGGCCGAGATCGTGGGCGACCAGCGCGGTGCGGTCGGCCGTGAAGACCCCGTATGCCAGCTCCAGATCGAGCAGCCAGTTCCCGATGCCATCAGGTACTCGACCCGAGCGGTAGACCAGGAACCTGCCCTCCGGCTCGCCGCGCAGCAACCGGTTCTTGATGGCGAACTCGTTGTTGACGACGCGGATGGTCTGGATGCCAGGCAGGTCGAGGCTGTCGATCTCCGCCGCGTACTGGCCCTCTGCGTCGTGCCAGAAGACGACCCGGTGGCGATCGAACCGGCGCAGCAGGTGCGGTCGGACCGTGGCGGCGTCACTCATCGCTGGCCTCAAGGCCGGGGATCTTCTTCAGGGCGGCGCCGAACTTCGGGTAGTTGGCCTTCACACCATCGTCCAGATCGATTGCCAGCTGGCGGGACGCCAGTGGGTACAGCACGTCGTGCTCGTACTCCGCAAGCTCCAGCAGCACCTTGCGCAGCCGGTCAGCCTCCTTCTGGGCGGCCGCCTGCTGATGTGGTGTACCGCCACCTGCAGCCAAGAGCTCCTGTTGCTGCAGGCTGGCGGTGAGCTTGGCACGGAACTCGCGTAGGTACTCGTTGAGCACCGTCGACACCGTGGACGGCGTGTAGCGGTGCATGTAGATCAGCGCGTTGAACGAGCCCTTAGGGCTGGAGAACAGCCAGTAGATCGGACGCTTCTTGTACCGCTGTACGTGATCCTTGTAGAACGACTTCACGAAGTATTCCCGTAGATCCTTCACACCGACAGCCTCGGCGGCAAACCGCAGGTTCTCTTGAAGGTATTCCTCGCCAAATGCGACTCGGAGGAATTCTTTGAGCCGCACGACAATGTCATCTTCGAACCAATCGCCATCCACGATCGGAATTACATTGTCCCTATCAGGTCGGAACTTCGGCGCTGGGATTCTTGTAAAATAATCCTGAAGGGTATCACCTTGACTAGCCAAGATCAGCCCCGGGTGATCGAGGCTATATCGGCCAAACATGCAACCAACTGCATAAGACAGCAATTCTTTGATAGCTTCTTTGTTCAGTTCAGCGGACGCGTCTTCTGTGCTCAAATCTCTACTATAACGGTAATGTGGATTACGAAGGAGTGTGACATTCTCAGGCGAAACCATCGGATCCAGTTCGCCGTTGATCCCGAGTTCTTCAAGTATGCTCGTATTTACTTGCTCTTCAAGATCTCTGGCCCTGGCGGTGCAATCATTCCAGGCGTCGATGACGGACTTGCTCGCGAGCTCCAATGAGCTGGCTTCGCTTAGTACCAGCGGATTAGCGGTGAAGTTCCAGGATGTCTCAAAAGAGTCCCAGTCAGCTCTCGATATGCCAATGAGCTCTGCAACCTGCGAATCAATTGTGGGATTGGCAAATTGAGGAAGGGGAAGCGAGCGGAAATTCTTTGTCCCAAAACTCATTGTCGGGTTTATCGCGAAAGTTAGTTCACGAACGAATGGGCTATTCAAGAAGCCGAGTACATAAAGAGGGAGACCGCCCGTTTCACTGATCGGAAACGCGCTCATTCCTTTTACATTGAAAGTAAAGCCGTGATCGTAGGCTCGAAATGCAGGTGCAGCATCGCTGATCTCCGACCAGGAGATGGAGGACCTAAAATAAAAGCCTTCATCGTGAACTACATAATTGATATTGCCGTTTAGATAGGGGTACTTCTCAGCAGCAGATGCCTTTATACGATAGCCGAGGTCCTCCCAATCGACAACGTATTCGTAGTTGCCGAACCACTTCCGGTTAGCTCCACCCTTGTTGTGCGCAAACCATCGTGCGCCACTCGCCAGCGCCTCTTCATCGGACATCGCGTCCACGCACGCGCGGCTCCAGGAAACTTCCCAGAAGTAACGCAAATAAAGATTATTGTCTGTAGTAAAAAGCCCTCGCCGAGGCTGCAAGACCTCAGATATTGACTGAGATCGTCCGATTATATCGAGAACTCTGATTGGCACCCAATAGGCTATCGGAGAGCCGGGAAGTGCGGCAAATGCTCCAGCTGTAACATGGAAAACGTTATCACTATTTGAACTCGAAACGCATGTATTCGCAATGCGCTCCTTTTCTGCCTCCGAGTCGCCGTCAACGAGACGGAAATATGCAGCGGGCGTCGACCTACCAATCTGGCGCATCAATACAAAGGCGGTGGTTGCCACGACCGAACCCCCGATGGAATCGAATGCTCGATCGCCGAGATGTGCCATCGCAACAGGAGGTGACGTGTTGAGAATCCTCAGCCTAAGATCCTCATAAGAAGACAGGAACATCCATGACTGCATGGTAATCATGGCAATGATTCCAGAATCGATGGAGAGATCTATACAACGCTCGATAAACATTGCGAAGAGGTCCGACCTGGAATCAGCAAACTCACGCTTCGCATAGTCGGCAAGCATGGGCGCCATGTTCCTCGAGCCCATATACGGCGGATTTGCGATTACAACATGATATTTGTCAGCAAGGTAACGACTCTGCTCAATGAATCGCCCAATACGATTGCCGAGTTCGTTTCCGACCAGGTCATCTTCGACGCCAGAGGTGTGCGCAGTTAGATACAATCTGGCCTGCTCTACGGACAATAGCCCTGGGCGAATTAGGGATCCAAGTATGTCGGCGTGCTCGAATTTTTTCCAGAACTCCTGCTCTTTGTGTCGGTCACCCGACTTCGTCACCAGGAAGTCAAGTTCCTGAGCAGTAAAGGAGATTGGCTCAAGTACGCACACGTTCGGTTCGATCTTCTTGCTGAAGAACGTGCGCTGCTTAGCTCGTGCCTTCATGGTCAGGGCGAAGGCTGCCAACGCCCCAGCTCGCGGATCGATCTCCACGCCGTAGAGGTTGTTGGTCAGGATCAGGCCGGGGATCTCGGCCGGGGCGTAGCCCTCTTCCTCATAGATTGCGTACAGCAGGTCGAAGGCGTAAGTCAGCATGTGCCCGGAGCCGCAGGCCGGGTCGATGACCTTGAGCTCCTCGGGGTTGCCGATCTTGAGGAAGTCGGTCTCCTCGTCGACCGGGGCGATGTAGTACTGCATCTGGCGGACCAGGTGCGAGGACGGTCGGTTGAGCATCCAGAGCCGGCCGAGCGAATTCTCGACCAAGTAGCGGACGATCCAGTGCGGTGTGAAGAGCTGGGTGGCTGCGGGGATCTCGTCGGCGCCGGCCTTCTTGTTCTTCTTGAAGCCAGCGAAGACCTCGTCCTTACGCTCCGAAATGTAGAACTGGTACAGCCAGCCGATCACCTCGACGTCCTGGCACACGTCCTTTGTGAGCACCTTGACCGCACGGCTCGACACTGAGTCGTCGGCCAGCAGGTTGGCCGGGATGAGCAACTCGGTGAAGTCGCCCTCGCGCTCGAACATGAACGGCATGGCGCGGTTCCAGTAGCGGCAGTAGTCCGCGAGCAGCATGGCGTAGGCCTCGCCCTGGGCGTCGTCGCTTCGGCGGGTGCCGTTGAGCAGAGCCGTGACCGTGTCGCGGGTCTTGGTGCCGACCACCGCAGCGTCGATGTTGCCGCGCTTGGCTTCGGCCAGGATCTCGGGTTGACCGGTCTCAACGCCGGGCTGTGGTGAGACAACGCCGATGCCGGTGTAACCGTTGGCGTCCATGAACCGCAGGGCGATGATCCGGTTGAACCACGTGTAGGCGACCCGGTCGGCGATTGCTGCCTTGCCCTTGTCGCCGCCGCCAGCCGCCGTGACGGCCTTCTCCAGGGCTTCGACGGCCTTGGGCCGTTCGACCCGATCGGGTGAGGCTGGGGCCAGCACAACGGCAATCCGGGCGGTCACCTCTCGGATGAGCGTCGTACGTGCCCAGGTGGCGAATGACTTCAGCGGCGCGGTTTCCATCAGAGAGAGATTCGCTTTCCGTCGTTCAGGGTCTGGACGAGTGCCGCGCGCAGGGCGTCGAGGTAGCGGTCGACGTCCTCTTCTGTTTCCAGCACACCCGAGACGCCGGTGGCCGCGATGGTCTTGACCGACACGGTCTGCTTTGGCGACGGTGGCGTACCACCATCACCGTCGCCGTCTCCCTGCTGAGCGGCGGCCAGCTGGTCGAGCAGACTCGGGTAGACCGTCTCCTCGAAACTCGAGCCAGTCTCGCGGATAAGGGCGACCTGGTTCTGAGTACGGATGCGGGAGAGCGTCTGGTCGACTCGACGCAGCACGCTCTCCTGGGCGTCCGGGGTCGCTTTGGCGTAGGAGGAGCTGCCTTCGATCTCGGCCTTGCGCCCCTCGATCGCCTCGACGACATCCGCGCGGTTGCTGGTGACGACTCCGTCGATCTGAGCACGCAACTGGTCGGTGGCCTGCTTGAGCTGGGCCATCTTGTTGCCGCGGAAGGCGTTCGGGTCGTCCAGGGCGGCGCGCACCGTCGCGTCACTCCCAGAAGGCAGATAACCGAGGTTGCTGCTGTGGGTTGCCAGCAGGTCGGCCGCCTGGTCATAGATGGCCTTCTGGCCACCGCTGAGGAATGCCTGGATCGGGTCGATCGTGCTTTCCTTGGCGTCGAGCAAGTCGTCGCCAAGGTTGAATTCGGTCAAGTACCAGTCGTCGGGTTTGCCGACCACCTCGTCAAGCAGCGCGATTGGAGTCGAGAGCTGAGCCACGAACGGGTATTTCGAACCTGTGATGGTCGCGTTGAGCTCGTCGCGCTTGGCCTGCAGCTTGTCGGCCCCGTGGCGGGCGAGTTCCAGCGGGTCCTTGGGAGTGTTGCCCTCGTCAAAGAAGTCGGTGCAGAACTTGCGGAAAGCGGCGACCTTGCGCTCGTCGAAAGTCTTTTGGGGAGACACCACGGCGTGGGCGTGCTTCTGGGTGTTGCGCAGTACCGTAGCGACCTCGGAACGCTTGAGGACGTTGCCGTCGACCGTGAGCGTGACCTTGGATGTGCCGATCAGGTAGGCGACCAGGACCTCGATCGAGGCCAGGTCCCAGCCGTAGGGCTTGGTCGTAAAGCTGTCGACAATTGTCTTCATCGTGACCTGCTCGCCGAGTGTCTCCTTGCGGAGAACGAACGACAGCACCTCCTCCGCCGGCGCGTAGAGCTTGCTGGCGGTTTCGGCATCGAATAGCCCGCTGTCGGGCTTGACAGCCGAGGCGACCTGCTGCTCGCTGTAGGTCGTACCGCCAAGCAGCTTGAGCTGGGTGTAGGTGCGGCTGATGAGGTCTTGGAAGCCATCGGTCACCCGCACGAGCGCGTCTTGAGAGTTTGAGGTGATGTCGGCGGCGTTGATGACCAGCGTGGACTTGCCCACCGAGACCTTCGCCCGCTCGATGAGTTCCTTCTCGCGGTCGGTGTTCTGCGCACCCTTGGTCTGCAGGATCTGGCCCTCGATGGCCGAGATCGAGGTGCTCTGCTTGCGCTTGATGTACTTCTCGGTTCTGATCAACAGCCGCAGATCCGCCAGCAGCCGGGCGTCCGGTTCGAGGATGACGCGCAGCTCGTCCTTGCCCGCGCTGTGCATGCGGATTTCGTCGGGCGAGTACGGGTACTCCGGCGAGATGAAGTGGACCGCCAGTTCGCGCTGCTGGCCGTGGGCCTGGTCGTCGAGCTTGAAGCCGAACGGGAAGTCCTGGCCGTTCTTGGCGTAGCGGATCTTGTTCGTCTTGATGACGTCGCCCGAGAGGATCTTGAACAGTCTCCCGCTGATCTCGGAGGCGTCGATGTCGACGTTCTTGATCTCTTCCTCGATGACCTGTTCTTCGTTGGTCAGGTACTCGTAGGTGTTGCCGTTGCGTTGGATGTAGGTCTGCGTCTCCAGCATGGTCAGCGCTTCCTTGACCTGCTCCGAGAGCGCGGGAAGGTCGAGGCCGAAACGGTCGTAGACCAGCACTGTGAGGTTGCGCGGGGTCGCTTGGAAGCTCTCGACGTACTTGACCAGGAACAGTGCCTTGAGCAGGCGGATGGCCAGCGCGTTGTCGAGGTTGCGCTCGGCGACGTCGATCGAACGCTGGGCGGCAGACTTCAGGGAGGCGCGGATACCGGCGAACATGCTGTCGAACGTGGCGAGCTGGCCGACCTCGACGTTACCGATGTCCTTGGCGACCTGCTGGACGACGCCGAGCATCGAGCGCTCGCCCACCGAACTGTTGCGCCCCTCGAAGACGTTGTGGTCGGAGATGCCCTCGATCGCGGCCTGGAACAGCGGGAACTGGTAGCTGACGAACGGGTAGGTCCCGACGAAGTGGGCCTCGTCAGCGTAGTTGCGGTAGGTCTTGGCCCCGTCGACGAAGTCGAACAGCGTCTTGAAGTTGGCGTGCTGCTCGGCGTGGATCGTACTCAGCGCGGCCACGCCGGCGTCGTTCTTCTGGAGCAGACGCTTGCGGATGACCTCCTCGACATCGGCGCTGGTGAGCTTGAGGCGGGTCTTGAAGCGGGCCTGGATCTTGGAGAAGTCGTTGCCCTGCTGGCGGGTGCGGTCGCCGATGACCTTTTCCATGTCCTCCTGCGAGGTCACGAACACCCACGCCAGGCCAGAGCACTTGGTGTTGAGCGACTCGGCGATGGTCTGCAGGTTGAGCATCAGTTTGGTGTCCGAGCCGATGAACTGACCGACCTCGTCGACGAAGAAGTTCAGCCGGAAGGCCGGGTCGCCCTGCTTGTCCAGCCACGCCTTGACCTCGTCCGCGAAGTCCTCGATCGAGACGGAATAGGAGGCGCTGTACTGCCGGATGATGCCGTCTGCAGTGCCGCCGTTGACCTCGGCGAAGGCCCGGTCGATGCTCGGGCCTTCCAGTGCGCTCTGCTCGCGTCCCTGCGACCAGGGGATGCCCGCGATGCGTTCGAACGCTGCTTGGAAGGCCGCGTACTGGCCGCGGTTGTCCAGATCGCGCTCGAACCGCGCCACGTGGCCCTGGTTGCCGTAGTAGCCGCGGCTCTCGTCGAACACCTTGACGAACACCTTGAGCAAAGCGTCGGTTTGGTCCTTGCTGATCAGGGTGGCCTTCTGGTCGATGTTGAACAGCAGGCTCTTGGCGGGGATACGGTCGGCCTTGTTGAGCAGACCTGGGAGGAAGGCATCAGGGCTCTTCGCCCGGAAGCTGTCGGAAACGTTCTGGCGCGGGTAGTCCTGACCGTCGACGTCGCCGAGGAGGTGGGCGAGCATTTTGAGCATGTGTGACTTACCGGAACCGAAGAAGCCGGAGATCCACACACCGTTGGCGTTGGTGTAGTCCGTGTACTCCTCGAGCAGGATCTCCAGGCCCTTCGCGGCCTCGTTGGTCAGGACGTACTCCTCGACCTCAGTGCCCAGGTGTGCGACGTCGTCGGCCTTGATGACGCCTTCGATCGGGCGCTGGATGTCCTTGGCGAAGATCTCGCTGAGCTGCATCGAGCTCACGCCTCCTGTTCCAGGATGTTCTTGGCTCGGTAATACTGGTCGTCCTTGAGCCGACCGAACAGCACGAGCGAGGAGCCCAACGTGTCGGACTGCTCGTAGCGGCCTGGGAAGAACATGAGCATCGACTTGCCCTTGACTACAGACTGTAGGTTGTTGAGCACGTTGTGCGAGCGGATATGCGGGAAGACCTCGCCGATCCCGGTGAGAAAGAAGATGTCGAAGTCTTCCTGTGCGAGCCGGTCCCGGATCGCAGGGGCGATGTGCAGCTGCGGGTCGAGCATCCCCTGGAGCATCTCGCGGAAGTCGGCCTTGTCCTGGTCCGGCTCGATGGCAAGTACCCGGTCCCAGACACCTCGCTCCCTCAGGAGTTCGACAGACAGGTCGTAGAGGTTGATCTCCAACACGGTGATTCCGGCACTGGACAGCCGGTTCTTGATGCGCTTCTTGGCCGCCGCGACAGCAAGCGCCTCCTCCGGAGGGTACGGATAAATAAAGAACGGGACTTCGTTGCTCAGGCCCTCCATCTGAAGGAACCGCTTGCCGCTGAGGACCGCGAACAGGTGGTCTTCCTGCTGAGGCAGAGTCTTGGGGATCACAGCGCAGCCCCCTGCGCTGCAGTTTGCCGAGTCGGGAAGAATCGCAGGTCACTCGGCGTGTGGGCGCTGAGGGTGGCAACAACTCGCTCGGACAGCACGGCCGGCCTGATCAACCCTGCCTCCGACAACAGCTCGGCTTCATGGAGCATCTTGAACACGTTCGACCTCAGCTTCTGCAGCGTCGAGTCCTTGATCTCGGCCAGCTCGTCATGCCACACCGCCTTGGTCCGGAAAAAGCTGTCGAAGTCCTGGTATTCCAGCGAGGAGGCCAGGAGCAGAAAGCGCTCCCGCAAGACCTCCTCGGCAAACTCACCGACGAGCTCGTAGCGGCGGCAAGCAGCGGCCCACATGAGGTATCCACGCTCGGAGGCTGTCGCCTCGGTCAGGAGCTCGACCTCGTCGTCGGCGAGCGCCGAGAGCCGCTTCACGGTCTCGCGGACCAGACGGACTCCCGTGCGATGGGTCCGCGCCTGAAGCAGGTTGCTCTCCACTGCCTGGTCGCGGACCTGCTCCCAGTCGCGCCGCTCGATGTAGGCGGGCGCTAGCAGCGCGCCCTCTCGCGCCAAGAGGGCGCCCGTGGTGAACGAGAGCGCGTACCGCCGCTCTGCCGCCAGCGGGCCGTTCATCGATCCGTCCTCCCGGTACAGGGCAAGCCGAACAGGCCAGCTCCACTGACCGCCTCTCCTGTCTGCTCACTCATCGCCAAGATCCCCCTCACCCGACGAGGCCGCATTGCCGCTTCGAACCCACTCATCGACCTCGCTCGCCTGGAACTTCCACAGCCGACCCACCTTGTGGGCCGGCATGCCCTTCTCTGCGATCCAGGCGTAGACCGTGTCCTTCGTAACACCAAGGTGAGTCGCGATGTTGTCAGCAGAGAGCCAGGGGTCAGACACGAGGCAACCTCCAGCCATCCAGCAGTCACGAGCACGCGAAGGATCTCACCTTACCGGAGAAGGCCCAGCTTGACCCGGTCTAGCCCGGTGTAACAGGCAACAGCCCTGTCTCAGGCGGCTCCGTCTCGTGGACGCCCGGCTGCAAGCACCCACCTGTTCGGCCATCTGACCTGGCACCGCCACCGCCAAGTCGGTTTTGCGAACCGTCCGCTGTCGGCGCGGTCGCGGGTTCCGCGACGTGGCTCTCTACTCGTGTCATGCTCGAGTCGGATACGCAGCCAGGACATCACGGACGCCAAGTCAGCAACCTTGCGACCACACCGCCGTCCAGTCGGGCGGTGATCTACTTGCGGGCGTCCTCGGCAAGTCAGGTCAGGCGGGACTATGCCCCGGAGGGGATCTCGATCCCGGCCCAGCGCGAGGCGTGCTGCCGCAGAGCCGAACAGCTCGGCTTGACGATCGTGGAGGAGTACGTCGAACCGGGCCGGTCAGCCGTGGAGATCGCCAGGCGCGCCGCGTTCAAGCGGATGCTGGCTCGCATCCGCGACACCGACGACATCGATCACGTGATCGTGTACAAACTGTCCCGGATGGCCCGCAACCGGGTCGATGACGCGCTCGTCATGGCGGATCTGCGTCAGCGGGGCGTCACCCTGATCTCTGCCACCGAGTCCGTCGACGAGACCCCGGTCGGACAGCTGATGCACGGCATCCTCGCCACTTTTAACGAGTACCAATCCCGCGAGTCCGGCGCCGACATTGCTTACAAGATGGGGCAGAAGGCCCGTAATGGCGGCACGATCGGCCGCGCTCGGCTCGGCTACCTCAACCACATCGACCGCACCGATGGCCGTGACATCCGCACCATCATCGTCGATCCGGAACGCGCGCCTCTAGTTCAGCTCGGTTTCGAACTGTTCGTCGCCGGCAATCTCACCATCGACCAGCTGTCCGAGCGGCTCTACCAACGAGGTCTGCGCACCCGTCCTACAGCCCGGTACCCAGCACAGCGGGTGTCGATCAGCAAGCTGGCCCGGATGCTGCGCGACCGTTACTACCTCGGCTACATCACCTACCGCGGCGAAAAACTTCCTGGCCGACACGACCTCTCGTCAACCCGATTCTGTTCGATCGTGTCCAAGCCGTCCTCGACGCCCGCACCACCTCCGGAGAACGACGACGGGTACACCACCACTACCTCAAGGGCGCCCTGTACTGCGGGCACTGCCACCAATCAGGCAACACCGGACGGATGATCATCCAGCACACCGTAACCCGCCGCCGCGACGAATACACCTACTTCTTCTGCCGCAACCGCCAGCAGGGCAACTGCACGGCCCCGTACGTGAACGTCTCCGTCGCCGAACACGCCGTCGAGCGCTACTACGCCACCGTCAGCCAACGGCGGATCACCGACGCGCTGGCAACACTGACCGCAGACGCCGCCGACCACGTCCCTGGTCGAACCTGTGACCCCGTCCAGATCTACCAAAGCTGCACCGACGACCAGCGCCGACTACTCAACCACGCGCTCTTCCGCAGGCTCTACCTCGCCGACGACCGCATCACCAACCATGAACTGTGGCCGCCGACGCACTGACCTAAACAACACCAACCCAACAGGCTCATACCGTGCGGAACTAAAACACGAAAACAGGCCCTGAACAGCGAAAACCCTCTCGCTCGTGTTGCAAGCGAGAGGGTTACTCTGTGTATAAAACTGCAGGTCAGGGCGCGAAAATCGAATTCTCGGTGGACCTTGGGGGAGGCTACTACAACACAAAGGCCCAGGTCACAACCCTAGAATCTCTTCTGCGAAAGCTTCCCAGGCTGGATGCGCCCGTCAAGCCGTCACCCGAACGGCCGAAGCCCGGCCGGGCGCGGCAGCTCGACGACGAGCAGACGAAGCTGCTCATCGAAGGCTACCTGGCAGGAGCGACGGTCTACGAGCTGGGCGAACGCTTCGGCATCAACCGGCGGACGGTCAGCGTGGTTCTGAAGCGGCACGGTGTGACGATGCGCCGTCGGGGGCTGTCATCGGAACAGGTCGACGAGGCGGTGCAGCTGTATGAGGTTGGGTGGCCGCTGGCTCGAATCGCAGAACGGATGGACGTGGACCCCACCACCGTACTTAACCGCCTCCGGGAACGAGGTGTGCGGATGCGAGACACACACGGCCGGGAGCGATAATTTTCCACGCGGAAGTCGAGTCAATTCGACAGCGGAACGATGCGACGCATCATATTCGCCAGCAAAACGACGCTGTCCGCAGCTATGCCAGCATCGCGTCTTGATGGCGTAGTTCGATGCTTAACCTGATGGGCGAGCTCAACCGTAGTCCGCGCAAGGCGTCGCAATGTCTCGTTGTCTGTGCCTGTCAGCTCCGCCGAAATTACCATGTCAAAGCGAGCCTTGGTCTTATCACGCGGTGGCGCCTCGACCCCTGCGGGCAGGTGTCGCGCTGAATCAAAGCACACGTCACCCAGGTGCTCGAGGATACGCACACAAGCCGTACCGACCGCGCTGTGGTCTTGTTCGCTCCGCGCGACCTCGAACCGGCGACGCAACTCCCTGATCTCGCGGTCAACTACCGCCCACCCCGTAGCGGTACGTGGGGAGATCGGTACTGCTATACCATCATCGAATGACCGCACCGACAGGTTGAGCAGCGCATCTTCCACCGGCTCAAAGACACCGTCAAGATACTCACGCCTTGCTGCCCAAGACCCGCTCCCAGCCATCCCTTCCCGGCGCCAGTACTTATAGAAGCCACTGAAATCCCGAAACGGAAGATCCGGGAAGTCGACACCCACTCGCTTACACGCCACACTGCATGCGCGCAGCAAAAGTTCGCTGTCCGCATCTTCCGTGATTACATTACCCTGTGTCGCGAATCCTTCCAATTCACGATGAGCAAGTCGCACCAGGGCATCCGCCAACTCAAGATCGTCCTCATCCGCCGCCTCGCCCTTGATGGCCGATTCCAGCAGATCCCGGCGAAGCTCGGTGCTTGTAGCACTCCAGGGGTCGCCAGAAGTATCAGCGATTAGAAGATCGTCTGGACGCATGGACTACTCGCAATCCCTGTTTCGCAAGTAGGGGCCTGCGGGCAGTGATCCGACGAGTCCACGATTCACAACAGTAATTCTCATTGCCTGGTTATCATTATAAACAAACTGCGACCAAGTGAGAATATTTGAGGCGTGGGCACTCATAGCTTCACCCAGCCGTCATTCTTGGGCATCCTTACCCGCATCTGCCAACGCGGCCAGCACCGGAATCGCCCCTATCTTCTCTGGACTGAGGTCCTCCCACACGAGCCCCTGTGGTCGACGCCGGTTGGGGCACTCAATCACCTCGTCCGGTGTGACGATGAGATCCACGCTGAAGTCGTGCTCGGTCTCGGGGATGTTCTCGTCGACTACCTGGAGCTGGTGGACCGGTGCGACGATCGCGGTCTGGTCGGTTACCAGGCCCGCCTCGATGAGCAGTGCCACCTCCAGGTCGGAGTACCCCGCGCCCTTGCCGATGCGAGCGCCAGAGCGGTTCACGGCCACGCTGCCGCAGATCACCAGGTCGATGGGACGCATGTCCTCGACACCGACACGGCGGGCGACCTGAGCGGCCCCCTTCTTCTCGGCAGCCTGCTCGGGCGGGACATCGAGGGAGGCGGGGTCGAGTAGGAAGAACGGCTGGAGAGTGGCCATCTTGGGGACCGCCATGTACAGCAGCTTGCCGTCCTTCAGCGCCTGGATACGCACCGGGAGCTGCGCCCAGTCCGGGTTCGCCTTGACCGTGCCAGCCCGCTTCCACAGGTCGAGCCCGGCCAGGCGCTCGGCCGTCGCTTCCGCGCCATCGAAGCCGGGGATCTTGCCGTACGAACCTCTCGGCACAGCGCCCTCGCGCTCCAGCAGACGCCATACCTGATCGCGGACGGCTTGCTTCGCCTGGTCGATACTCGTCACGCCCTACCTGTACCTAAATGGCAGCCATGAGGGCAAGCAGACGGTCGTTGATGTCCTGCACCCACGGCTCCTGCCGCCACCGCCGAAGCTCCCGACCAGCGGCGAACGCCAGGTTAAGACCGCCGCCGCCGCGCGTCAGCTCTACGGCGTCGATCGTCCGATGCATGGTGGCCGCCGCCTCGTCGAGCTTGCGCTGGCGGATCAGCGACAGGGTCAGGTTGCCGAGGGCGATGGCCTGGCTCTTCTTCTTCGCTGCAAGCGCACGCACCGTCGTGCGCAGGATGGGCTCGGCGCGGTCGGGCAAGTCGAGGAACAGGTAGCACGAGCCAGCCAAGCGGTTGAACTCGTTGATCGTGTAGTACTGCGCAGCGACGTCGTCACCGTCCACGCGGTCGAACTGCACCTCGGCGAGCTTCAGCGCCTCCTCGCACGCCTTAAGGTCGCCGGTCATGGCGTACCCCTCGGCCACGTGAAGCAGGCTCAGGCCGGTCAGCGAGGGGCTAGCGAGCTTTGCCACCTCGGCCGCCTCCTGAGCGAGCGTCAGGCCCTTCAAGGGGTTCTTCTCGCCGTAGAGGGCCACGAAGCCCTTGCGCAACGTGGCGTACGCCTCGGTACAGGGATCGTGTACCTGGCGGGCCGCGGCGACCGCCTCGTCCAGGTAGGTGATCGGCGCGTCGTGGTCACGCCGTTGGCTCACGTCCCACACGAGCTGCCCCATGAAGGTGGCCGACTCGGCTTCGACCTCGAACAACGCCTTGCGCACGCGCGGGTTGGCAGCGTTCTCGCGAAGGAACTTCACCTGGCCGTGGGCCTGGCCGGCGGGTCCGAGCAGCGCCGTCGAGGGTGCCCGGTCGTACTGCTCATCGAGCTGCCGGATGCGCTCGTGTAGGTAGGCGACCGCCACCAAGTCGACCGACGACGGGTGTTCGAGCACGTAGCTCATGCGGTCGCTCGGCTTCGTCTGAATGATCGTCACGTCATCAAGCAGGCTCTGCAGTTCGTCGAGCGTCACGCTGAGCGCCGCAGCAAGCTTTGGCCGGACCCAGGGCTGTGGTTCGCTCTCGGCTGTCTCCCACCGCACGATGGTTGACCGCTCGACGCCCAGACGTTCGGCAAGCTTCTCTTGGCTGTAGCCCGCCGATTTGCGACGCTGAGCGAGACGTACGCGCTTGGCCGCCATCCGCTCTTCCTCCCAGGGCCTCTCAGGGGCGTACTCACCATAGCCACCCAGGCCATATTTGCCCAGGTCAGGGCCTCCGTCGCCTCTATTTTGCGTCGTTCCCGCCCCTACCTTGCTCTGGGTTTCCGCAGGTCAACCGGCTTTTCTGGCCGTATGCCGGTCTGGCGGTGCTGGTCCCCGACACCCGCCGTCAGACCGGCCGCCACAAGCTGGGAAGGAATCTAATGCGGCCTGCGATTTACGGCTATATGCGAGTCGTGATCAGCGACGAACACGAGGACGACGTTCAACGCATCAAGCGGGAACTTGCCGAATACGCCGAACGCGAGGGCTTCACCCTCGACCAGGTATTCACCGAGAGCGCCAGGTGTGCGGAGCCCGCGTTTTATGCCATGCTCGAAGCTCTCAAACGCCACGAGGTGAAGGACATCATCGTCCCTTCCCTTTGGCACTTCGCGCGCCTGCCGGGGCTGCAAGACGCCATGCGACAGCACATCGAACACGAGACCGGTGCTCGCATCTGGGTCGTTCAGGGACAGCGCCGATGAACACCCTGAAGCCGCTGGCGTACGGCTATCTGCGCCTCTCGCCGGACATCGACGATGAGACGGTCCGCCTGGTCGAGCTGAAGCTCAAAGAGCACGCCGAAGCGCTGGGCTGCGAGTTTGCGACCTACTTCTACGAGGACGGATCTGGACGCTTCAGCGCCTGGAATGAACTACTGACCGAAGTCCAGCGGGCAGACGCCCATCACGTCATCGTGCCGTCGCTCGATCACCTCACCACCCACCCGATCCTCAGACTCGGCCTGCTTGAACGAGCTCAGCAAGACGCCAAGGTCGAAGTTCATGAGCTGAGTGATGAGTAGTGGACTCCCACGACCTCACGATGGCGATTCTTACCCAACTAAAGGAGCTCAACGACTGCACAGGTGGATTCATCGCTGGCCTTCTGTCGGACGACCTGAGTCACGACGAGCAAATCGCATTCGCCCAACGGCTCGCGGATTCGGCCGAGCTGATCCGCCGGCGCACCGCTGCCCCACCCATCGTAGTGGAAGGGGTTGTCGTCGATGACAACGACGCTCATCGAGAACAGCCTACAGGCGAGGGTTGAGCCGATGCCTCAGCCGCGCTTCACGGATCGTCTGAACCTGGCGGCCGTGCCCACCGCAGTGAGCTGCGCGCAGACGTTCATTCACCTCACCCTCGCCAGATGGGGCGTGTCGACCATCATCGACGACGCGCTCGTCGTCGCGTCTGAGCTCGTGACAAGCGCCGTGGCGACCACTGGCATCACGGATGCGCATCCCCGCTGGAGCGAGCTTGACAAGCTGAATCTCATCAGCGTCCAGCTGGTCGGTCTCGAGAACTCGGTAGTCATTGAGGTGTGGGATTCGGACCCCTACCCACCCGCCATGAAGAGTGAGGACGTTGACGCCGAGTCCAGCTACGGGCTCCACCTAATCCCGCAGGTCGCCCATAGGTACGGCTCATACCCGAAGGGCACCGGCAAGGTGGTGTGGGCCGAGCTGATTGTCACTGCACGCGCGACGCAGACACCCCCACCGCCTCCCTTGCCGCGGCGGCAACGACGCTTCACGCCCGACGCTCATCCACCGATCGCTCGCCAGCAAGATCCGGAAATTCTGCGACGTGTGCTTGAAGGTCTTCAGAACCTCGATGACAATGCCGAGAAGTAACCGATGACTCGCACTTTCCACATTGAACTCTGTTGTATTTTCTACGTCTAGTCAAAATTGCAAAATGATGTCATAAATAGTTTGGCTCTTCAAGCTAATAGAGGCTCTGAGGGTGGTTCGCCGAAACATGGCTGGAATCGCCCTCTTTGTGTGTCTCGGTTCATTAACAAGCAACTCATCTAAAGGAAGAGGTGTAATCACTATGCGCAAACCAATGCGCAGGCCAGTCGTACTCGTACTACTGGCCATGGTGGCGTCACTGCTCGGGGTGGTAACCCCGGGGACGGCGTACGCCGCTGAGTCCATTCCGACCCTTCAGTGGTCCCCTCCGGCAAATGTAAGTACTGCGGGCGCAGCCATTGCCCCCATCACTGCACCCAACGGCAATATCACACTGCCGTGCACAGGGGATACGAGCAGTGACAGCGACCTGCGCACGTACAGCTCGACCGGGCAACTCGTGCAGAGTATTTCGCGCACCCAGACCATCGACGGTGTGCGAAACTGCATCACGAATCCCGTTGTCGACAAGACGGGGGCGGTCTACGGGCGTCCGATCGGCAGGAACAGCAGCGGGGCCTAAGCGTACGGCCCCAACCTGCTGGCCTACAACGGCAACACCCTGAAGTGGAAGTATCCGATATGTAACCTGGAGCCGGCCGTGGGCGCTGATGGCAACATCTACGCCCTTACGCAGGCTGCCGACGGTACCCACCTCATCGGTCTTGCGCCCAACTTGGCCTCTGGTCAGACGCAACCCACGAAGGTTCGAGACTTCAAAGTCTCAGCCGACTGTGACTATGTGCTGCGTCCTTACAAGGATGGCATCGCACTGAGCTACCCCCATGTGGATGACCGACCCAAGTACTACAGCTACAGCGGTAAGTACCTGGGACAGGCATCCATAGGCGACTGGGGCTCGGACGCTTTCGGTGCCGAGGGACGCTTCTTCAGCCCGGCTTACACCTGGTCGGGAAGCAACGTGAAGAGTGCGGCGGTGTCCATGTACGACCCCCGCAAGGGGACAACGACGTGGACTACTCCAGTATCGACGCCAGGAGCGAATGTCCAGGGGAGTCTCCAGCTCCACACCATCAACAACGGTGTTGTGGCCATCATCTACGAATGGAAGATGGTCTCTGACTACATACCAGTGACACCTACGGAGTGGGTCTTCACCGTAGTGACGTTGGACAACAACGGTCACGAGGTCCGGCGCGTCACACTCCCCAACCAGGACGCACAGGGTACATACCAGGCAGCAAGCCTGGCGAGCGTTGCCGACGCGAGTGGCAAGGTTGCCTTTCTGCGCAACATGAACCTTTCTACCGGCGACAGCGCGAACCCGACTGCTTCCGGCATTTTCGTGGGCGTGTACGACGCCGTGAGTGGCACCTGGTTCTACCAGAAGATCATGAGCGGTGACATGAGCAAGGCTGGGGGGCCGAACGGGTACTACCTGAGTGGCCCCCCTCCTGTACTCACCAACAACATCTTGGCGTTCGTTGCCCAGTGCGACGGCAATTGCAGCGACTACAACCCGAAGCTGTATGCCGTCAAGATGACCGGGATCGGGATGGATTACCCCCGAGGTGCCATCCTGAGTGCCACGGTATCGGCACAGCCTGCTCCGCGGAGCTACATGGCGCTCGGTGATTCCTTCTCCTCCGGCGAAGGGGTACCGCCCTTCGTGGACGACACCGCCTGCCACCGCAGTGCGCTGGCCTACTCGCGTGTAAACGCGTTGAATCCATCGCTCACACTACAACTGGACAAGTTCGTAGCATGCTCCGGCGCGCAGACGACACACGTCCTCAACGGGTGGAACGACGCTGACCATAGTGAACCATCACAGGCCAGCGTTCTGTCTTCGGGCAGCCCGAAGGTCGTGACCATCACCATCGGTGGGAACGACATCGGATTCGCGAACTTCGCGAAAGCGTGCGTCCTCGGCAACTGCAACTCCAGCAGCGCCGCATACACCGAGGCGGACGGCAAGATCAGGAACGTGCTCCAGGGAACCTGGAAGCGACGTATAAGAAGCTCCTGGAGGTCACCAAGACTTCAGGGACAAAGATCTACGTTTTGGGCTACCCACAGGTCATTGCCGATAAGTCGGGAAGCGCACTCAGTGATCCACGGTGTGGCTACATGTACAACAACGATGCGAGTGAAGTCGGCGCTCAGGGATACCCATGGGCAGATGCATGGGCCGCGCGGGACATCGTGACCAAGCTGAACACCACGATCAGCAACACGGTCACCAAGGTCAGGGCACTCAACACGGACAACCAGCGGCTGACCTTCGTATCGGCCACGGCGTCCGGCTCACCGTTCATCGGACACGAGGTCTGTGCGTCGGGTGACTCGTATTTCCAGAATCTGGATCAGGCCGGGAACAATTCGGCCTACGTGTTCCACCCGAACGAGCAGGGCCAGGCAGCCTACGCGCAACTGGTCCGCCAAGCAATCGGCGAGTAACACGCCGAGATTGATGTGAATTGAAGAGCCACGCCCCTAGTTTCACGCTGCTCAAAAGGCGCGCGTGAGGCTGGGGGTTCTTCAATTTGTGGATTGTTTCCACGCAATGAGCTGTTAGACTATAAATATATGCCAAGAAACACACAACCAACCACCAACAAGACCACAGCCAAATCCACTTCTCGCGGCCTGTTCTACGGGCGGCTCGCTGTCGTTGTGATAGTGATTCTTCTTTTGGCGTGGTTACTACTATGGAATGGGGCTTCGAGGTATAGCGCTAATACCAACGAGGTGAAGCAGCGTATCCAATCGGCTCTTGATGTCACCAGCCCAGATAAGCCACTTGCATCGAATATCGTAGATCAGGGATGCGACAGCAGATCGTCGGTTGGTCTGCAAACACGTATCTCCTGCTCGCTGGCAGGGTATCGCTATTTTGAGCTTACAGCAGACAAGAAAACGGTGCTGCGAGAGATCGACGCAAAGCTAAAGTCCCTCGGCTTTAAGAAACAGCAGGACAATAATGTCTACGTCAACGACGCGCTTGATGGCGTTAGAGAAAATGAGGTGAGCTACATACGAGACCGCACCTCCGTTCAGCTAGGCTGGTCAACACTACCAGCAGGAGTGAATGGCCCCGCTTCGGCGGTTATATCGCGAGGGCTTTCATCTCACTGGATTTCAAATCCCGATAAACCAACAGCGGTGGTAGGCGTAATTGCTCAAGAGGGATACTTTTACTGCTCTAGCGGAGGCATAGATATCTGGGGCATAGGCGCATGCATCTTACCGCCGCACCCCCCAAACAGATAGCAAGGCAACGCTCTTTACTTCCGACCGCTGCCCATCAAGCACTACAGACGCGTACCCTCGCGGTACTTCGCGAGCACTTCCTTCACGGCATCGGTCACCGGTGGCTCCTCGGCCAGCGACGTCCATTGGTAGGCGTCGTGCTCCTGGAGCAAGATAGGTTCCGGCGCGGTCACGTCGACCGCGAAGTTGAACTGGCGACTCTTCTTGCCACTACCGCTCGTGTAATCGAAGGAGCCGAGGTAGTCGGCGATGCGGGAGACGTCGAGGCCCGTCTCTTCCTTGACCTCGCGGATGAGCGCGGCATCGAGCTGCTCACCAGCCTCGACCTTGCCGCTGGGCAGCTCGAAGATGCCGCCCATGAAATCGTCCTCGGGACGCTGGAGCAGTAGGACCTTCTCGTCGTGCTGAACCACTGCTCCGACGACGAGCTGCTGCACGCCGTCAGCCTCGGCCTCAGCGGTGAGCCGTTCGATCAAAGAGACGTCGACCATTGCTTTACCCTAGCAACCCTTCGTAGTTGTTGATCACCTTACGGAATGCCTCGATGTAGCCATTCACCAGCGGCATGTCCTCCTCCCGGTGCCAGACCGGGAGCTTGAGGACACTCCGATGGAACGCCTCGGCCTGCGGAAAGTCGTCAGGACCATACGCGAATGACCCCGCCAGCTCCGGAAACAGCGGACCCGGCTCCTGGAAGAGCGGCAGCAAGTTCAGGGGACACGTCGAACCAGGCCGGTCCAGCTCCCAGCAGCCCTCAGCCTGGAGCGCCTCATAGAGCCGCTCGACAGGCAGGCCGCCCAACTCCTCACCCCGGTACTGCAGCATCAGGCCGTACCAAGACGAGCGGTCTCCCGGCTCCAACTTCGGTGTGACGATACCCGGCAGCTCCGCGAGCTGCTCGTTCATCATGGCCGCGACCCGCGCTCGCCCATCGAGATACTCGTCCAGGTGCGCAAGCTGATCGAGACCGATCCGGGCTGCAAGCGGGTGGATGCGGTGTTTGAGCCCCATGCCGGTCACGGCGTAGCGGTAGAGCGGGTACTCAGACGGGATCTCGTTCCGGCAGCGCTTGTTGTACTGGCCGTGCAGCAGCGCGCGGTAGTACACCTCCTCGTCATCGGTGAGCAGGAAGCCGCCCTCGCCTGCGGACAGCGGCTTCGGGCCGTTCATACTGAAGGCCGACGCCCTGCCGAAAGTGCCTACCTTCCTGCCGCCCACGCTCGCGCCGTGGGCGTGCGACCCGTCTTCGAGCAGCATCAGCCCATGCTCGTCGGCAATGGCCCGCAGCGTCGCCACGTCGGCCGGCGTGCCCCACATGTGGGTTACCACGATGGCGGACGTCCGTGCGGTGATCCGCCGGACCACGTCCCGAGGGTCGAGGTTGCCGTTCTCGTCGCAGTCAGCCAGCACCGGGACCACGCCCAGGTGCAGGAGCGGCGTGACCGTGGCGAAGAAGGTGTACGCGGGGACGATGGCCTCCATGCCCGGCCCGAGTTCGCAACCGGCATACATCGAGTAGAGCGCGGCGGTGCCGGAGCTGGTGAGCAGTGCGTAGCGCACGCCGTGGTAGTCGGCGAGGGCGTCCTCGAGTTCCTCGATCACCCCCGAGCGGTCGTAGACGGAGATGCCCGCGGCGAGCTGGTCGGTTACGACCTTGGCGGTCTGCTCGCTGATCGGAGGCCAGGCGAAGTGCGGACCAGGTGTCGTGACGCTCGGTGTGCCACCGAGCAACGCCAGGGGCGAACTCACAGCAGCTCCTTCGGGTTGATGTGGGCGTGCGAACGCGCGGACTCGTAGCAGGCCGCGATGAAGCTCATGTGCGCCAGGTTTTCCCTGGGACCGCTGACGTTGGGGCGCTGGCCATCGATGACCCGGCGGAAGTAGTCGATCTGGCAGGCCGCGGCCGAGGGCCACGCCTGCTCCCGCGAGAGCGACTCGATAACCTCCCCGTCGTTACCGAGCCGCCGAATTCGGCCGCGTTCCAGGTGCACCATGCCCTTGGAGCCGACCAGCCGGATCTGCTCGGTCTTCGGCCCGATGAAGCGGGACAGCAACAGCGAGCCGTAGAGGCCACTGTCGTAGGCGAAGTGAACGAGCGCGGTGTCTTCGGCGTCGTACTCCCGGTCCGGCCGTGCGCTGGCCGAGACGTCTGCGAGCACCCGGTCTGGCAAGCCGAAGTACCACAGGACCATGTCGATGAGGTGGTAGCCCATGTCGATGATGCAGCCGCCTCCGGCCTCGGCGTTCCGGCCGCGCCAGCCGTCGGACGGGTCCGAGATGTGCAGCGTGTACTGCGCGTCCACCACAAACGGCGTGCCGATCTGGTCGGCGAGCTGGGTAAAGCTGGTATAGATGGGGTTGAACCGACGCTGCAACGTCACCATGAGCTGCACGTCGGCGCGCTCGCAGATCTCTGCCAAATCGCGCGCCTCCTGCATGGTGGTGGCGAACGGCTTCTCCTTGAGGACGTGCACCTTGTGCTCGGCAGCCGTCTCGATCACCTCGCGGCCGACGTGGTGCGGCACGCAGACCACGACGAGGTCTAGCGCTTCGGTCTTGAACATCTCGCGAAAGTCGGTGTAGCCCTGCACGCGGTGCTGGTACTGCTGCTCGCGGACGATCTCGCGGTCCTCATCGCACACGGCGACCAGCTCGGCGCTGTCGGAGGCGTGCAGCCCGGGGATGTGGTCCTCCAATGCCTGCTTGCCCAAGCCCACGACGCCCGCTCGAAGCTTCATCGGATGCTCCTGTCGAGTAGTGACGTTGTGCCGTAACGGTCTGATCTCGTGACTCGCCCCCGCATCAGGTGAGCCGCTCCCGAACCAGGTCAAGGACGTCTTCCGCTCCTTCCTCAATCACCCGATCGCCGTTGTCCACCACCACACGCTGACCGTCTGGCTTGGTAAGGAGCTGCCGGATCACTCGATCCCGCGCGGCAAAGATCGCCAGGTCGTCGTCGCTCACCTCGTTGGCGCGGTGTTCGCGGAGATGTCGGTTCCGGCGCGCAATCCGCTCCAGCCGGACCGGGAGCGGTGCCTCGACATAGACGGTCAGATCCGGCGGGTACCGGAGCTGACTCAGCAGGCCGCGCAGCCAGGTCATCGCATGCTCGTCGCTCAGGACTGCGCCGCCGTCGACCAGGGTCGGAACGAGGGTGTAGAAGATCGTGTCCTGGTGCCGGTCCTTCAGCACCACCTGGCCGCGGGCAAGGGCCGGACCGATCACACGCTCGTCCTGGTAGTAGAGGTCCGCCACTTCGTCGAGAGCGCGTGTGAGCAGCGTGGCTGGCTCGCCTTCCGCCGGCCGCAGGAACTTGTCCCGTGCCACCGCTTCGACCAGGCGCTGCCCGTACGGACTCTCCGAGAATTCCTTCACGACCAGCGCGTCGACGCCCATGCAACGGAGACCCTCATGGACCGCAGCCAGCAGCGCGCTCTTCCCCGCGCCGTCCTGACCCTCGAAGGTGATCAACACCTTGGCACCCCCTGGCTCGCAGCTGGTCGAATCGACCTCTCCAGGGAACCGTGGGTGACTGATCAGAACCACAGCGGCGACGGGGCGTAAGTGATGCATCCTTGAGGCATCGCGCCCGCTGACCAGTGCTTCTGCTCACCGATGCACTTCGAGCACTGATCCGGCACGAATTCCGAAACGCAGAGGATGACGCAGTCCCGGCCCGAAGCGGCCCGGCCGCTAACTCACAGAACTCACCACTCTGGCCCGAGCCGCGCCAGGATGTCACTCAGCGTGACACCCATCGCTTCGCCCACATGCCGGAGCTCGACCACGTCGAGCCGACGCTCGCCCGACTCGTACTTGCTCACGAACGACTGCGGCACACCAAGTCTTTCCGCCACCTGGACCCGCGATGAACTTACCGAGAGTTCGTCGGCCGCAATTCATCGAGGAGGTGTCTCGCTATGAGCGAGCCTACGGGTGCCGGCCAGCTCCGCACGCTGGCTGTCCGAATCACGGAGGATCTGCGAGCCCAACTGGACGTCGTCGCCCAGATCACGGGCCGCAGCACCACCGAGGAGATCCGCCTGGCCCTGGAGCACTGGATCGAGAAAACCAAATCCGACCCGACGACGCTCCAGAAGGCTGAGCAGATCCGTGCCGAGATCGAGCGTGAAGCTCAGACCCGGCGTAACGCCATCGCTGCCATCTTCGGCGGCGAGGGGGCGAAGGACGAAGCTGAGCCCAGCTCGTCTCGATCCTCGACTCGCCGCAGCAAGCCTGCTGGCGAGTAAGCGCCGCGTCTTCGAGCACAAGCTCGGGGTACGGCAAAGGCGGGAGCACGCCCGGACGCGACATCTCGTTGCAGTTCGGGCGCGGCTCCCGCCTATTTCAATTGACATATCCGTGTTGAAAATTCATAATGTCCAGCAAGACACTAAAAGGCAAGTTAGACTCATGAAGCCAAACAAGGTAACGGACAAATTGAACAAGGAGATTCCGCGCGACAAACTCACCTTGGTGATTGCGGGACTCATCATCCTCGGAGTCGCGTTTGGCGCATGGTTCATGTTCATGCATCAACAGACGGCCAACACCGTAAAGGAAGCCGGGGAAGCAATCGAGGCAAGTCGATAGGTCCTCATAATGAAGAACACCCCGCGACCGACAGCGGACACGGGGGTGTTCTTCGCTGTGGTGCGGGGTGGAATTATCGGGATGCTCAGTCGTCCGGGATGCTTACGTAGAAGACCTCGCCTTCCGAGTACGAGTACGTGGGAATGACCTGCGCGTACATGTCGTCCGGTTCCGGCGAGTCATCGCCACCGGCATAGACGAACATGCGGACGCGCAGGCCCTGGGCGGTGGCAGTGGCGATGCCATCCACGACCCAGCCTTCCATGTACCAGTCCGGGTGCTCGTAGCACGTGGCCGGGCTGTTCTCGTCAGCCTCCAGCTTGAGGCTGTTGACGGCGTAACGCGGCTCCACCTTCGTGATGGCGACCTGCACCGTGCGGCCTTTGTGCAGCTTGACCGTGAGCGTCTTGGGGTTGCTGAATGTCGAGCTGAACAGAGCGGCCTTGATGTCCTCGATGGTGAAGTGAGGCGTCTGATTCGCGACGAGGGTTTCGGGCTCAAAGCCCAGTTTCCGTAGATCGTTGTTCCGGTGCAGTTCCTCGGCGTCAGCAGGGCTGAGTTCCGACATGTGGTGTACTCCTTGGTCAATTCGGGTAGGGCACACCGCCAGCTCCAAGGAGTAGGCAGGGTGCCGTACCCGAAGACCACGGGCACAGAGGTACATTACCGCAAGGGTAATTGCCTCTATTTAAACATGAAATAGTTAAATCGTCAATATTTGACTCAGAGTACGCCGGTCAGGCCCAAGATGAGTGCGCCAATCAAGAAGGCAATTAGCACGCCGACGACAATTCCGGTCCACCATTCTTCCTTCGGCGAGTCGATGGTGTGCGCAAACCGTGGGAAGAGGGGCTTACGGCTGAGCGCGCGACGGAAGACATTGAACGCCTGCGGAAAGGTGACCTGCTCGTCAGGCCCGGTGCCCTCATGCTCCTTGGGCGGGGTATCTCGGACGGCCGGCGCACTCAGATGGTCAAGCAGTTCAAGGTCGTCGCGGGCTGTCAGGGTGATGGAGGCTGGCTTTGACCGGTCGCTGCCAGTTTCGAGTGGCTGGTTGACCGCTTCCTGAAAGGCATCACCATCCGCCTTCGTCTCTGCCCGTACTGCCGCACGGTCGAGGATGAGCCGTGCCAACTCCTTGAAGCCGTCCTTCTCGTAGTTGACGTGCGAACTGACTGACTTAGGGATCAGCAGCTCGTTGCGTGGCCTCGTGAGGTCGTCCGCTCCAGTCGCCCACCGTCGCCGCTCCTCGGGGCGGCTCCGAGCTTCGATGCCGTCGCAACCGTTGCTGATAGCCAAGCTGTTGCGTATGGCGCGGGCGACCTTGCCGTCGCCCATGGCTAGGACGATCCGTTCGAGCTCGGCCTTGGCCTCCTCAACCGTGCCATCGTCCACGAGCAGCTTGATCAAGTCTAGCTGCTTGCGCAGCTTGTCGGTGGTCAACCCGTCGTCGCTTCGCATGCCTTTGAAGACCTCGACCAGCCAGTCGACGCGCGGATCCTCCACTTGTTCTCCCTGCCCAATGGCCACTTAGCAGCCAGTATTCCAGGCGGGTTGTTGGTGCCACGGGCCTGTAAGGACCTGCAACCGGGCTGCAAGTTCAAAGTTGCAGCTCAGCGACATGTTCTGCCCCCATGCCCTCCCCGCACGGTTGGCGTGCGCGACCAGCCAGTTGTCCGCGCACCCCCGTGAAGTAGAAGGAGGAGCCGTCATGCCCCGCACCCGTTACACCCGCCTCGTTCACGACCGCGACGAGGCCCGCCTGTCCTTGCAGATCCGCGCGCTCCGCCAGCTCGCTCACGAGCTTCGGCACCAGCCCACGGAGGTCATCGAGCTGCCGGTCCTGATCGACCTGAAGCGCCGCCGCCGCGCTCGCCTCGAACAGAAGCGCCACCACAAGCCCGCCCCCGTCGTGGTTGCTACCAGCGCCTGACCACGCCACACCGAAGGGAGATCGAGATGGACACCACTAGCCACCGAGCACGTACCCGCTCCGCCAGCGACAGCAAGAAGCGTCGGCTCGCCCGTGCCGTCGACCAGCTCGCTGACCTGCTCATCGAGGTGGAGCCACTCGCGGAGCTGCTGAACTCGACCAACACGCCGCATGAGTACCGCGCGATGCTGCGCGAGCTGGTCGGGGCCAGGCGGTACTTCGCCCTGACGAACAACCTCGACCAGATGTGCACGCGTGCCGCCTGGGAGGCCACACACAAGGAGCGCGGCGTCCGACCTGGAGCTGTAGCCGGTGACGACGTTGCCCCCTCGTAATCGGACGGAGGGGTGGCCGCCCCACCTCTCCTCACCCTCGTCCCCATCCACAGATTGGAGGTGCTTCATGTCCCTGTTCCCGCGCATCCGTCACCGCCTCGCCGGTGCCGTCGTCTTGCTGGCCGTCTTGGTCATCGTGACGGCTTGCAGCTCGGCCGCTCCGCAACACGGCGAGCTGGCCGACGACCAGCGGATTCTCGCCTCGTGCGACCCGTCCGCGCCGCCCGCTTCCCTGGTGGAGATCGACGGGACCGGGTCGAGTGCTTCGGACCAGATCACCGCCGAGCGCATGGAGGCGATCGAGTCGGTCGTGCGGCGGACCGCGATCTGCTCGGGGCAGCTCGGCGTCCTTGTGTTCTCCAGCTCCAGCGCGGCAACGACCATGCTGTTTGACGAACCGCTGCAGCTGGAAGGTGCCACCGACAACGCCCGACTCAAGCGGGTGCCGGAGGTGGTCAGCGACGTCATGGCGAAGATCCGCGCGGCGTACACCCCGGCGGTGACTCGCCTCGACCAAAACGGCAGTGACATCACCGCGCAGTACCGGCTGGCGAACGAGTGGATCACGCAGCTCGGCGGCAAGCTCCGTCTCCACCTGTACGTGTTCACGGATGGCTTCCAGAACGTCGGGGTAAACCTCGGTGCGCGGGCACTGAGCAAGCAGGAAGCCGAGGCGCTCGCCAACCAGGTGAACGTGCCGAAGCTGACCGGGGCCACCGTGGTGATCGCCGGCCTGGGCCGAGTGGCTGGTGTAGCACCCCGCTCCGATGTCGTGGAAGGGCTGGTCGCGTACTACGACGCTCTGTGTCGTGAGAGCGGTGCCGCCAAGTGCCTCTCCGTCACCGACTACACGGCGGCTGGCCAGTGAGCATCGTGAATCACCTTCGAGGACACGGTGCAACCTCGGCAGGCAACGCCACTGACGCTTGGACGCGGGAGGCAGATGCGATCTCCCTGCCCAGGCTCGACGAGGTGGGTGGGCACGCTCGTCCGTCCAGCGTCGGCACCAGCTATGCCGAGCAGGAGTTCCACGCCCGCGCCGACGAGCAGGAGCTGAGCTGGCCCGCCCAAGGCGAGGTGGCCGCACGGCCGTTCCATGTCGAGGCTCGAGGGCTTGAGCGGACGGCCGCGGCGACCGAGTTTCTGCTGACCCAAGCTGAGACCGAGGTCCGCGAAGCGCATGCCGAGTATCAGCGCGCAAGCCAGGTGCTTGGGCCGCACATGCGGCGTGAATCAGCCGGGAAGCTGCGGTACTGGATCTGCTGGCCAGTGCTCTGGTTCGGAGACACCGCCGGCGTCTGGTCGGCTGCCATCGTCAACGGCGACGTGCCGTATGTCGCCTTCGGGCAAGCCCTGTCGGCTGGACTGGCGGCAGCCTGCGCGGGCCTGGTCGGCTCGGAGCTCAAGGACTTGCGCATGGCGAAAGCCCGGCAGCGCGATCCGGACAGCCTCACCAAGGAGGAGCAGCGCTACCGGCGGTTCTTCGTGCCGAGCGGTGGCGGGTTCGGCATCACCAAGCTGATCGGCTTGCTGTCGCTGGTCGTCACGGCGCTGGTCGCGGTAGGCGTCTTCGCCCTGCGGAGCAGCATCGAGGGCAGCGCCGCGGGCCTCACCTTCGGGCTCCTGGCCGCCGCCACTGCCATTGCCTCGGGACTACTGGGGTACGCAGCTGCTGACGAGGTGGCAGACCTGCTCAGCACGCTCAAGACGCGGGTCGCCCGTGCAGAGAAGCAGTACCTCAAGCTGGCCGGTTCCGCACCGCCGCGTCGTCGTGCCCAGGCCGAGGAAACCGCACGATCCATCCAGGCCGAACACAAGCTGCGTGGCCAAGCGGCAGCCAAGGTGATGGAGTCGCTGGCCTGGCGGGTGCAGCGGCGCAACCCGCAAGTATTCGGGCACGGCTTCCCGGCCAGTGAGCAGAGCGGGGTGATCGGGCGACGCTCGCGTCGAAACGGTGCGGCATGAGCCGGTACACGACGCTGCATGCCAGCGCGCTCCTGTCCAGCCGTGTACTCGGCACGCCGACGCCGAGTAAGCAACCTCGACCGGGGAACGTGGAGTACGCACTCGGCAAACCGGGAAGGCCGGCCGAGGTGCCGACGCTCCTCATTACCAGCTTCGACAACTCCGGCTCGGTCACCAGCCCCGGCGGCACCGACCCGCTGTCGAACCGATTTGCCGAAGTCGAACGGGCGTTCTCCGTGGTCGCTCGCAAGGGTTCGTCCCGTGAGCTGGGCGCGGTCATCCACTTCGACACCCCGTCGAGCGGCGAGATCCCACCCACACCGATCACCCGAAGCGGACTCGTTCGGCTGCGTCGCGGTCTGCGACCACCGCTGGACGGGGCCGGAACGAGCGAACTCGGACCAAGTTTGAACCGGGCGATCGAGCTGGCCGAGTTGCATCCGGGTCACGAGGTCACGCTGGTGGTGTTCTCCGACTTCCAGTTGCTCGACGCCAATCCCGCGCAGGTGCTCTCGGACTTGGCGGCGTTCCCTGGGCAGGTCCACGCCGTGGTCCTTGGCGCGTACCTTCCCGCAGGCGTGCTAGACGAGCGCATCACCGTCACGACGATCAAGCAGAACGCCTACCCCGGCTCGGTGGCGCGGGCGCTGTTCTCCAGCTTGGTCGCGCACCGACCCGGCAGCCAGGTGGCCGACGACCCGTAGCGCATTCCACAACGGATAATCCGCTGTCCGCTTTCATGGCGCAGCGATACCGCATCCAGATAAGAAAATCGTCGGCTCGGTCAAATGATCGCCCGACAGTTCGACCGAGCCGACGATTTTCAAACCACACCCTTCACTTCATAACTAGGCACAGATCCCGGGAACGCCGGGACGGAAAGGAGGCACTATTGCATGGAGACCAACACCAACACATCCCCGCGGACTACCGTGCCGTCGAAGTTCCGCACCATCCTGGCCGACCCGCCCTGGGACATCCAGCAAAAAGGCGGCCGAGGCGCGCAGCGGCACTATTCCCTCATGAGCCTGGAGCGCATCAAGGCCATGCCGGTCCGAGACTTGGCCGAGGACAACGCCCACCTCTGGCTGTGGGTCACCAATGCGACGCTGCGCCACGGCTACGACGTCGCCGAAGCCTGGGGCTTCACCGTTCGCTCACCGCTCACCTGGATCATGTTCAAGCTCGGCCTCGGCGCGTACCTGCGTAACGCCACCGAGCATCTACTCTTCGCCACGCGCGGCAAGGCACCGGTGAACTTTCGCTCCCAGCCTACGTGGATCAACGCGCCAGTCCAGGATCACAGCCACAAGCCCGAAGAGCAGTTCGCCATCATCGAACGGATCTCAGACGGTCCATACCTGGAGCTGTTCGCCCGGCGGCGACCGCCGAGCAATAAACCGTGGTTCGTAGGGGGCAACCAGATCGACTCCGACATCAGCCTGGCGGGCTATCCGGTTCCAAGCGATGTTGCACGGGATCCGCAGGTGGGGTGAAGCGGTCATGGGCGACGACAAGAAATCCGACTCTCCTATGAGCAACCCCATCGCTTGGGTCTTCCGCGCCAGCGTGTTGCTGCTGGGCGCGGTGGTCGCACTCAACCTCGCCGTCGCATGGCTACGTCCCCTCCTGCCCTGGCTCATGGGCGGCATCGCCATCGCCTCAACGATCTGGATTGCGGTCGCCATTATCAAGTGGCGGCGGTCGAAGTTCTAGCGCCTACCCCTGTTATGCGTATTTAGAGGTAGGGCGTAGTGGAATTCACAACGGGGGTTGACGTGCTGCTTGAAATCAGCAATAAGTGGTTTCCGAAGTGCTGATTTTGCTGATTTCATTCAGCACTCCCCGCACACGAAAAAGGAAGGAGGTGATTCATGACATCAAAGCGATCAAAGAAATACAGGCGCGCAGGACGCGAGGAACGCCGGATCACGGTGCGTGGTGTCCGTCGTGATCCACCAGATATTCGCAAGCTCTCCAAAGCGCTGATTGCCCTTGCGCAGGCCGAAGCCGAACGCGAAGCACAGGCCGACCAGGAAAGTCGCGAGGCAGGATCGGCAAACAACCCATCTAACAAACCAGCGAAAGGAGGTGCACCGAATGCCTAGCACCAGTTCCCTGGTGTTTTCCCGGCTCTACTTGCCGCGTCCGCTCGATACATCAGCGGTCGCCGCATTCCTCACTCGCCTCGCATCTGACAAGGACGCGCCGCGCGTAGCGCTGGAACTGCGCGCGGACCAGGACGGAGGCGTACGGCACCTCCTCGGGTGTCCGGCCACCGACGTCCAGGCGCTCCGTCGCCTGCTGCGTGACCTGATTCCCGGCAGCCTGCTCACCAAATCCGCACACGGCGAAGCTCCTGCTCGGCCCGACGTTGACGTTACGGGACGCCTGCGCATGCAACCGAGGAGCCTGCCGCTTCGCAGCGACGCACCGGAGGCCACGACCAGAGCGCTGCTCTCGGCAATGGCCGTCCCCCTCAAGGTGGGTGAAGTGGCCGTGCTCCAAGTGGTGCTTGGCCCGCGCAGGTCACCTCGCGTCGTCCCGGCGAACACGCCGGACCCCGGCACCACCCTGGTCGACGCTCTCACCCGAGGCGACCGTCCAGCGGGCAGCGAAACGCGGGCACGGCTACGCGAACGCTTCTCGCAGGCAGGGTTCGCCGCGACCATCCGCATCGGTGCGGCCAGCCCCGACCGCGGCCGGCGTCGTCGGTTCGTCATGAACCTGCTCGGCGCGCTCTCCACAGCCCAAAGCCCAGGGGTGCAGCTCGACCTCGCACGCCAACCAGCGAAGCACCTCAACGACGTACGGATGCCGTGGCGCTGGCCGCTACACCTCAGTGTCGCGGAGCTGGTGGGCCTGCTCGGCTGGCCGATCGGCGAGGACGACCTGCCCGGACTGCCACCAGCACACCCCAAGCCGCTTCGTCCGGCCACGAACGTCCACACCGGCCCTCGCGTGTTTGCCCAGAGCGCCGTCCCTGGCGACGAGCGCCTGGTCGGTATTTCCCCGAAAGACCAGACCTTCCACGCCGTGGCCTACGGGCCGAGCGGCTCGGGCAAGACCAACGCGCTGCTCCACCTGATCCTTGCCGACATCGAGGAGGGGCGTCCGGTCGCGGTGCTCGATCCCAAGCGCCAGCTCATCGACGACATCTTGGCGCGCATCCCGGAGGAACGCATTCCCGACGTCGTCGAACTCAATGCCAGCGACACCCGTCCCGTAGGCTTCAACCCGCTCGACGTGGCCGGCCGCGACCCGGACGTGGTGGTCGATGGCATCCTGGCGGTCTTCGAAGCGGTCTTCGCGGACGGCTGGGGACCGCGCTCGGCGGACATCTTCTCGGCCGCACTGCGCACGCTAGCTCGGGCCAGTACACCGAAGCGTCCCGCCACCCTCGTTGATCTGCCGCGCCTGCTCACCGACCCCCGCTTCCGCCGCCAGCAGGTCGGCCGAGTCCAGAGCGACATGGCGCTCGCTGGATTCTGGTCGTGGTACGAGGCACAGTCGCCACAGGCACAAGCCGCTGCCATCGCGCCGCCGCTGAACAAGCTGCGCCAGTTCCTGCTCCGCCCCGCCCTGATCCGCCTGCTCGACCAACGTTCTGGGCGGTTCCGGCTCCGCGACATCTTCCGCGAGAACAAGATCGTGCTGGTGCCGCTGAATGAGGGGCTGATCGGCCCAGGTACCGCGAGCCTGCTTGGCAGCCTGATCATCGCGGATCTCTGGCAGGCCGCCCAGGAACGCGCCGACGAACCCGACGCCGACAAGCGGCAGGGCGTGGTCTATGTCGACGAGGCACCACGCTTCCTGAACCTGCCGGTCTCCTTGGCCGACGCGCTCGCCGTGTCCCGCTCGCTGTCGGTGGGCTGGTTCCTCGCCGCGCAGTTTCGTGGCCAGTTCCCGAAGGACCTGCGCTCCGCGGTGGACATGAACGCCCGAAGCAAAATCGTGTTCGCCACCGAGTATGAGGACGCCCGCGACATCGCGAAGCTCTCGCGCGACCTCACGCCCGAGGACTTCATGGCCTTGCCGCGCTTCCACGCCTACGCCAACCTCGTGGCCGACGGCATCCCCTCCGCCTGGGCGCTGGTGAAGACCCTGCCGCCGAGGCCCGCCACCACCGATCCCGAACGCGTCCGCGCTGCCAGCCGCGAGACCTACGCCGCTGAGCTCATCGACGCGGCGGACGACTCAGGCGAGGCGGCCACTCCACCACCGCCTGCGGCCTCCACCGCCCCGGCGGGGCTCATCGATCCGGCGCAGATCGGCCGGAAACGGAGGCAGCGATGACGATGTTGAGAATGCAGCGAACCCATCAGTTCGCCCGTCGCTTCGCCCACCTCTTCGCGACCTTCGCTTCTCCTCATTTCCCCAGCTCACCGGCGCTGCCCCGGTCCGTCTGGGATGGGACTGACCCCCGTTCCGGGGGTCTCAGGGGCCGTCACGGCGTCCGCCAGGTCGTGCAGCGGCTCCGGGCAGGAGGCGGCCGATGAGCCCGAAGAACCTCGCGGCCTTGCTGGAACGGCTGTCGGAACGCGACCTGTCGGTGCTGGAGTCGCTGCGGACACATCGGCTGCTCACGACCGCGCACATCCGGCGGCTGCACTTCACTCACGGTCACGCCACGCTCGGCGCGGCGTCCGGGGCCACCATGCGTGTGCTCACTCGCCTCGAAGGCCACGGCCTGATCGCTCGTCTCGGTCGGCGGATCGGTGGCGTCAGGGCGGGCTCGTCCGGAATCACCTGGCAGCTCGCGTCAACCGGCGAGCGGCTGCTGCGCCGCTTGCACGGCGAATCCAAGCGCCGCCGTTACGTCGAGCCGTCCGGGGCGTTCGTCCAGCACACCCTGCTCAAGGCGGAACTCGCCATCCAGCTCCACGAGCTGGCGGGCACCGGGGTTATCGAGCTGGTCAGCTTGGAAACCGAGCCGACGTGCTGGCGATCGTTCGTTAGCCCACAGGGCACCATCGAGTGGCTCAAACCGGACCTCTACGCGGTCACGGCCAGCGGCGATTACGAGGACCACTGGTTCTTCGAAGCCGACCGCGCCACCGAGCATCCACCCGACGTTGTCAGCAAAGCGAAGGTCTACCAGCGGTACGCGGCCACAGGTGCCCATCAGGCCCGCCACGGCCTGTTCCCGGCTGTTCCCTGGGTTGTGCCGGACATCGGCCGCCAGAAGGCGCTTGAGGCTGCCCTGGCTGGCGACACAGCGATCCAGCCGGAGTTGTTCCGGGTAGTCACAGTCGACGCCTTCCGCCAGCTCATCTCGGGTGACCAGCCGGACCCGCCGGCGGGCGGACCGACACAGGAAACCAACTAATGATCACGGAAGGAGGAATGCCTATGGAACATCAACCACATCACCCCGAGGACCGCGACCGCAGCATCCCCGAAGACGAGCGCCTCTGGCCTGGCGAGATCGACCTGACTGGCGTTGTTGAGCAGGAGGAGTCGCTCCGCGACGTCATCGGGGATGCTATCGGCGAGGCCGAGGAGTCAGGCAGCGAAGTCCCAGACTGGGGTGCACGGACGCTTGCTCGCGCGCTCGCCAACCAACTCGACGATCCGCAGAGCGGCGCGCTGCACCACTTCGCTGTCACAGGCCGCGCCGACAAGGAATCGATCGGCGTGGAGCTCGCCGCGATCTATGAGGGAAGCGCGGACGATGAGATCAAGGACTGGGTGAACTGGCTCGGCACGTACGTCGTCAACCTGCCGGACGAAGACACCACTTCATCGGCTGCCGGGAACCAGGAGCAACAGCCCTCCACCCTCGAAGTACCCATCAACGGCACACCGCTTGAGAAAGTCAGCGCGTATCTTCGCATCGCCTTCGCTGAAGCCGACGCCCGCGGCGAAGTGATCTCCCGCGATGCTGCCCAAGCCATCGCCACCTTGCTCGCATCGCTGCTCCCGCAAGACTCCGAGATGCATCGCTTCGCGGATATCGGCGACGCTCACCCAGCGCTGCTCCATGAGGAATGCCACCGCCTCAAGGCGCACAGATGGCAGACACCGGATATCGGGACGTGGCTGACCCGCTTCGAGCAATACCTGGCCGCGCAAACCGACTTGGGCAGACGAGCCAGCGCAACCGAACGTGAGGACAACGCGCAGGTCGCAGAAGGAACCCGCGTGCACGGCGACGCGTTCCGCGCCTACCTGAGCTTGCCGGACGTCGACCCTAACCGCGAAGACCTCGCCTCCTCATTTCGCGACACCTACGTCGGTACGTTTGACACCTGGGCAGCGCTTGTCCGCGACCTCACCGAGGGTGTAATCAGCCAGGAAGAACGCGACCGGTGGGCGCGCGACGGTGTATCCGCAGAGGCCGTGGTTCGTGAAGTCTTCGACATCGTCGAACACCACGGAAAGCTATACGTCTTCTCGAAATAGAACATCGGCGCTTTAGCGAGAATCCCAAGAAATCGCTGAGGGTAATCGGGTATAACGTTGTGGAATTGTCCACAAAGCGCTGAAAATTAACAGCAGCCGAGGTAAAATGGACACACAAAGGGAGAAAAAGCGCAATGAGCGATCAGACAGCACAACAATTCGGCAACTACCTCCGACACTTGCGCCTGAAGCAAGGACTCAGCAATCGGGAACTCGCCCGCCTAAGCGGCATCGACTCTGGTGGTATTACCAGACTTGAAAAGGGCGAAAATCGGCCGACGCCAAAGACGCTCGTAGCGCTCGCTCCTGTTCTCAAAGTATCCCCTATGGATCTTTTCGCGATGGCAGGCTACACGGTCCCGTACGACCTACCAGACCTGCCGACATATCTTCGCACCATGTACGGGTCATGTCTCCCGGAAAACAAGATCGACGAGATCGGCGAATATCTTGGCCGAATTCTCGACGAGTACGGGGCTGACCTCAATGGCCCACGGGATGCTGAAGATGAGACCACCAAAGCACAACTAACTTGACAATTGGGTGGGGAAAGGAGGAACACATGACCATTCACAAAAATATCTCCGCCCGCCCGTCTGAACTTCTCACGATCCTTCGGTCGTTCGCGACGAAGGAACAAGTGTCCATGACTCAAATGCTTCAAGTCGCAGGGGAGCAGGCACAGCTCTTGCTCTCCTGCCTCGACGTACCGACCGCGCAGATCCCTATTCGGCTCGCGCAGCTATTTCCCAGCCTTGTTATCCACTACGCGGCTGATCTCCCTATACCAGCCGTCTCCTTCTGGGGGAAAGACAAGCGCTGGCACGTTCATATTCGTGAGTCCGATCCAGTCGCAGTGCGGGTGTACGCGCTACTTCATCAGCTTAAACACATCATTGATCACCCGCTTCGCCGGAGGATCAATGGTCTAAGTAAGGCCGGTTGGGAGAGACTCGCGCATCATTTCGCCGAGCAAGCACTAGCGGGAGAGGCGTTGTCCATGACGAGTCAACAAAGAAAGGAGGTATGCCTATGACCGAACCACTTATAGCAAACCCATCTTCACGGGAAGGCAACAACAAGCTTCTTCTCACCATTCAGGAGGCGTGTGAAGCGCTGCGCGTCAGCCGCTGGCAAATCTACGAGTTCATCAATGCTGGGCGCTTAAAGACCGTTCGCATTGGCCGCAGACGTTTCATCGTCCCGGCCGACCTCACCGGATTGATCGACGAGTTGCGGGAAGGGGGTGGTAATGTCCGGCAAGCGAGCTAATGGTGAAGGCTCCATCTACCGTCGCGCAGACGGTAGATGGGGAGCTTCGGCGTTCGTCGAAACGACAAGCGGCAAACGTAAGCGTATCCACGTCTACGGCAAGACGAGACAGGAAGTCCACGACCGCCTTACCGAGAAGCTTGCCCAAGCCCGCAAGGGAATTCGGACGCCCGACAAGGAGTGGACCGTCGGGGCGTACCTGGATTACTGGCTGACCAACGTCGTCACTTCGAAGAACCGCCCTCGAACCGTCGAGCTCTACGAGGCGTGCATCCGCCGTCACCTCAAGCCGGCGCTGGGATCGATCCGACTAACCAAGCTCACCGTTCAATACGTCCAGACCTTTCTCAACGAACAGCTGGCTGCTGGCAGCTCAACGCGGTCCATTCACCAGATGCGGAGCACGCTACGCGCCGCACTTTCACGGGCCGAACGAGAAGAGCTGGTCGTCCGCAACGTCGCCAAGCTGGTCGACATACCGGCCTACCGGCGCAAGCCAATCACACCGTGGACGGCCGAGCAGACCCTCGCCTTCCTGGACGCTGCACGCGACCACCGGTGGTACGGCGCCTACCTCATGCTGCTCGCCTATGGGATGCGCCGAGGCGAGGTTCTCGGGTTGCGCTGGCGCGATGTAGACCTGGATCAGGGCATCATCCATGTGCAGCAACAGCTCCAGCGTATTGGTTCCAAGCTCATGGTCGGCGACGTCAAGACTGAGGCCGGACGCCGGATCCTCCCCATAATCGCGCCGGTTCGCGACATTCTGCTAGATCTTGCCGTTCAACGGTACGCCAGCGAACTGAGCCGTCCCTACGACCCGAATGACGACGGCACTAATGACCTCATCTTCCTGTCGAGTATGGGCACGCCGATCGATCCAAAGAATTTTGTTCGAACCTTCCACGAGATCCGCGAGCAGGCCGGGCTGCCACGTATTACCGTTCACCACACTCGTCATACCGCAGCCACGCTCCTTAAGAAGCTCGGCGTACCAGCACGAGACGCGCAGCTGATTCTCGGCCACTCACACATCACCACCACCCAGCAGATTTACCAGCATGGCGATATCGAAGGGCAGGCCAAGGCGCTTGAACGTGTGGGCCAGATAATAACAGAGGGCGTTGCTGCAAAAAGTGCTGCAAATCCCGAGTTTTCCACAGGTGAAAGCACGATTCTTCGTGCGCTCACCCCTGGAGGGCCAGGAGGGGCTCGAACCCTCGACACCCTGCTTAAGAGCCACGTCTTTACAGAGGTGGTCCTGACTTCTACCCCTAATCTTGGCCACGTACGGACGCTGGCGTACGCGCACATTTTAGCGTCGGTTGCAGTCAAAAACTGCTGCAAAACCGTCCCCGCAGGCCCTCGCCTGGGCACTTCACTCGTTGCCGAGTGGATATATCTTCTGCGCCTTCTAAGAACGGTTGAAGTGCGGCTGATGACAATGAAGAGCTTCCCCTTTAATCTGCTGCCGCCCAGCTCTGTCCACACCCATAACGAAATGAAGGAAAGCGAGACAAGGAAGGAGGCGATGACATGACCAGCGCCTACCTCGATCTAGATGATTTCGAATCCTACGAAGAGGAGTCCACGTCCTACTCCACGCTGGCCAGCTCATCATCAGCGGAGCCGGGTATGCGCTCCGTCCGTTACCTGCGGGTCTCATCGCGAGGTCAGATGGACACAGACTCCCATTTCGTCGCTGACGGCAACTCCATCGACTCGCAACGCAAGGCCACCACAGCCAAAGAGCGGGCGCTCGGACTAACGAACGTGGGCGAGTACATCGAGCCAGGAAACTCGGGGCAAACCATCGCCGAGCGGCCGTTCTTCCAACAGCTACTCAGCCGAATCATTAAACAGCGCGACGTCGACTACGTCGTGGTCGACATGCGTTCTCGCGCCTTCCGAAACCACATAGACGCAGCCGTCACCAAGCAGCAGCTCCTCAAGCTCGGGGTCAGGCTCGTCTCCGCCCAAGAGGACTTCGGCGAAGGCATCATGGCCGACGCGATGGAGGCCATCACCGACATCTTCAACGAAGTCCAGGTCAGGCTCAACGGGCTCGACATCAAGAACAAGATGGGCAACAAAGCCCGGAACGGCGGCACGCTCGGCCGGGCACCGCTGGGCTACCTCAATGTCCGGCGTGAGATCGACGGCAAGGAGATCCGCACGATCGACCTTGACCCCGAGCGTGCGCCACTCGTGCGCCTCGCCTTCGAGCTGTATGCCACGGGCGAGTACACGTTGGCTGACCTCTCAGACGAGCTGTACGACCGCGGACTGCGCACGCGCCCCACCAGGCTGCACCCTGCCAAGCAGGTGTCGATCAACAAGCTCTCGCAGATGCTGCGGGATCGCTACTACCTCGGCTACGTGACGTACCAGGACGAAGAGATCAAAGGCCGCCACGAGCCCTTGATCGACGAAGACCTCTTTGAGCGCGTCCAGGACATCATCGAATCTCGATCCATCGCGAAGGAGCGCCGCCGCGTGCATCACCACTACCTCAAAGGCTCACTGTTCTGCGGACGCTGCAAGCGCGCCGGCCGAACCGGACGCATGATCCTCCAGAACGTCGTGAACTCCAAGGGCACCACCTACACCTACTTCTTCTGCCGCAACAAGCAGAGCGGTGCCTGCGACGCACCGCACATCAACGTCCTCCTGGTCGAGGATGCCGTCGAAGCGCACTACGCCACCATCCGCTTCAGCCGGACCTTCGTCGCGGACGTCCGTGCTCACATCGGCGAGGTGATTGGCGAGGAGGAGGCCGCCGCCCGGCTCCTGCATCAACAGCTCACGAACGAGCTCCGCGCGCTCGACGCTCGCGAGGACAACCTGATCGACCTCGCAGCAGACGGCACCATCCCACAGGCCAAGATCAAGGCGAAGCTACGTGAGATCGAACGCCAGCGGCACCGGCTCACCGAGCGCCTCAACGCCTCGAATGACGACCTCTCCGACAGTGCCCGCCTGATCGAAGCGTGCCTGAAGCTCCTGGAGAACCCCCGTGAGCTGTACCGACGCTGCGACGAGGAGCAGCGTCGCCTGCTCAACCAGGCAATCTTCCACGGCATCTACATCGACGATGAGCGGATCACCGACCACGAACTCAGCGAGCCCTTCGCTCGCCTCCACGCCCTTCAGCGCGCCCGACAACTCGCCCAGGCTGACAAGCCCGACCCCGGCACCACGCCGCCCAAGGACGCCAACAGGGCCGTCTCCACTAAGGGAGACGGCCCTGTTTCGTTGGACGGTGTCGAGGTCCTACTAGCGGGCATTGACTTGGCCCCGTGTTCTAGTAAGACCCCTAGGGTGGAGCTAAGGGGACTCGAACCCCTGACCCCCACACTGCCAGTGTGGTGCTCTTCTAGCTTTGACCTGCGACTTTTGGAGAATTCCCTGGTCGGCTGGGGCACTTTGGGGCAGTTCGGTTCCGTTCAACTCCGTTGAATGCCGCTCTGGGCGTGTCCGTGCCCCAGTTTTGCCCCAGGCGCAAGCCGCGTGAAAACGGGGCGGCCACCCGGTTGCCATGGGGATGCCGAGCCGCCACGGGCTGCCTCGGGCTACCGGGATCTACCTGGCGGCGACGGTGAAGACGGTGCGGTTGTAAAACGTGCTGAGGAAGTGGGCCTGACTACGGATGAGATCCGGGCGTTCTGCACCTGGCCCTGGGTGAGCCGGAGGACTGCAGCATCATGAGCGCGCTCCCACCCGCCCAGCTCACAACGCTGGAGGACGAGGTCGGAGGGCACGACGAGGTGGGCGAGCAAGGGGTCGTCTTCCGCTGCCGCCGTCCGCCGCGCGCCTGGCACGCAGCGACCAGTTGCTCGATACGAACCGACCGGGCACGGCCATCCCCCTCGTTCGGTTGGCGAACCGTCGGTGCCCAGCTGCGGAGCAACCACGCTTGGGGAACGCATCTCGGGTTTGTCTCGACCAGGAACCTCCCTCGTCACACCTCTCCGCTGATGTGCTCCGAGAATCTCGGACGCGGCTCAAGCGGAGCGTATCACGCAACCTGCTGATTGGTGAACCATTCGTCGAGCACTTCGATCGGTGGTCGATATCCCAGCGCTGAATGTAGTCGGCGTGTGTTGTAGAAGCCTTCGATGAAGCGGATGATCTCGCGGCGAGCCTCCTTCTTGGTCGCGAAATGCCGGTGGTGCATCCACTCCGTCTTCAACTTCCCGAAGAACGACTCGGCCATAGCGTTATCAAAACAGATCCCGGTGCGGCCCATTGATTGCCGAACATTCTCTTCTCGTAGTAGTCGCCCAAAACTGTAGGAGGTATATTGGCTACCGCGGTCGGAGTGGAAGATCGATCCAGCGGGCAGTCGGATACGGTGCGCTGCCATCGTCATCGCCGTGCACACCAGTTC